>CAZYFW010000117.1:0-4549 GCA_964646685.1 uncultured Thermoplasmatales archaeon | reverse complement strand
CCACCGCTAGCTCTACCAAGGGCGCTTCTTACATCACTGGATATTATCGTCTTTCAAAACGCAGTTGACGTAGGTGGAAAAACCGTACGACGAATGACCAGCGTTACTGAAGTAATTAAACTTGATCCCGATACAAATCAACTCATCTTTATGGAGCCATTTAGCTGGGTTTCAAAAACAGATGATAGATTTGAAAGCAGCGGCACTAGCAAAATATTGAATACCATCCGATTGCAAAATGACTGGACGGAAGCACAACTAAACAAAGAACTCGAAAACAAAAAACTCATTCTTGAATGGATGATAGAAAAAAACATCAGAGATTATATGGAAGTTGGAAAAATTGTATCAGATTATCATAAAAATCCAGAGTTGTTGTTAAAGAAAGCAAGGGAGGAAATGAAGAATTGATATCTACCAAATATACAAGATTTTGTAGGAGGCTTTTTGCAACAACATTTGAACGATTTGATATTAGTGAGACGTCCAAAAACAGATTGCTAGAGAAAGCAGACATTTGCATGGTTTACAAAGAATACTATTCAATGGTGCTCATGAGCATTATTATCGGATTCATCGTATCCTTTATTTCCACTGTTATTTTTTATATTATTGTTCCCCACGAAATTACTGCATTGCTTATTCTTATTGTCTCATCCATTGCCCCCATTGGCATTGGAGTATACTATTTGAGTCTACCAACATCAAGAGCAAAATCCAGAGGGAAGAACATTAATCGGTATTTACCCTATGCAACAAATTTCATCAATACTATGTCGGTTGCTGGGATTTCGCCTGCCGAGATTTTTGAAACTTTAGCCACCATCAAGCTGTATGGAGAAGTACAAAAAGAGGCGAAGAAGATTACCACTGAGATTAGTATGATGGGAGTTGATACAGTTACAGCCTTGAAAAACGCAATTCACATCTCCCCCTCAGATAAATTTAAGGAATTTGTCCAAGGAATGCTCAGTGTCATCCAATCTGGCAGTGAATTAGGACCATACTTCAACAGATGCGTTGAAAAATATATGGTCAATGATTTGATAGACCGGAAGAGAAATCTCGAATCACTTGCCGTCATGGCGGAATCTTTCGTAGTAACGGTTATTGCTTTTCCACTCTTTTTGGTTATTATATTATCTATTATGGGAATGACCAGTGGAGGCATTTCATTTGAGTTCATGTTTATTCTTGCATTTATGATACTCCCAATGGCTTATGCAGGATTTTATGTCATGATGAGTTCAGGGATGGGAGAAGCCATATGAAATTCCCCATTATAAGAAAAAAATATAATATGAAACGCATCTATGACAAGGACAAAACAGTCCTCATTCTTTTTGCTGTTTCCTTATGTCTCTCCATATGCTTATTCCTACTCGGCATTTTAACTTTCATTGGAATTATTGGATTTTCTGAGGAAGTAATATCTAGTTTTGATTTTATTGTGTTTGGGGTATTATCCTCTATTGGACCAGTTGGATTTTATAATCATATGAAAGATAAAAAGAAACGAGAGATAGAAAATCAGCTCCCAGATTTTCTAAGAGAAATTAGCAGTTCAACATCGTCAGGTATGACTGTCTTTGATGCCGTACGATCTGCTGCTAGAGGAGATCATGGAAGACTTACGTCCGAGTTGCAAAAAATGGATGCGCAACTTTCATGGGGCATATCAGTTGAAGATGCATTGAACAATTTTGCAAAGAGAATTAATACCGATTCGATCAAACGATTGGTCATCACTATCAATAAAGCGCTAGAGATTGGTGGAAATACTGCAGCAGTTTTTGAAGCTGCAGCAAGAGAAATTGACCAAGCTAAGCGCGTGGAACAACAAAGGAAGGCAGAGATGTCTTTGTATAGTATGGTCATTTTCATCAGTTTCTTTGTGTTTCTTGCCGTCATTCTAATCATTGATAAGACGATTTTTGCTGCCTTTGCAGATCTGCAACCCCAGATGGGTGGACAACAAATAAGCGGCATGAATATTGCACCGATAGACACCAATATGTTGAAATATACGTTCTTCTCGTTTATCCTTGTACAAAGCATTGGTGGGGGCCTTCTTGGCGGATTTATGATGGATGGTAAACTTTCATCTGGTGTAAGATTTGGCTTTATCCTTGTATTGGTTTCATTTTTCTTCTTTAAATTTGTATTCTAAAAAATTTACCAATATGTAAAAATGACAGGAAGGGTTTAAATAATAGAAATTACAGAGATTCATCCGTGGATTGGGAGAGATGAAAAGGAACATTTCGTTTAGCGATGAGTATGCAGTATCAGAAGTAGTGGGCGGCCTACTCCTAATTTTAATTGCTCTAATGGTTTTTTCTGTGATTTACCTCTATGTATTTCCTCTACCAATTCCGCCAGCAGAACCAAATGTAGATTTAATGGGGTATGTTACCGACAGCGGTCTCGCAGTGTTGGCGCATATGGGTGGAAACGCCCTTTCTTCATATAGGATAGATATTAGTTACTTGAATGGAACTTTGATTTCTTCGACTTCTTACGAAAATCCAGATGATACTTGGAAAATAGGAGAGTACGTATTTCCACTTACTGATGTATATCTTCTTTCAGAAAACGATATGGTTAGAATTATAGTTTATAATATTGAAGGTGAAAGCCAGGAGGCCGTATTTGATGGAATCCTTAGAGGAAAAACAGGACCTCCCCCATCTATTCTATTTCCCAGCATGCTAATTTCCAGTCTATTGACTAATACTGTTGATGAGGATCTTATTTGCTTTAACTATACCATTGAACCTCAAATCTATGCATCAACCTACATCTATAACTGGTCAGTTGATGGCAATCCAATAATGGATATGCTATTTCCTTTTGATACTAATAGCGCGAACACAGCAAAGGATTACTCTGGCAACAGCCATGATGGAACCATCGTTGGACCTGTTTGGGAGAGCAATGGTGTTGTAGGCGGATCATATCAATTTGATGGTACGGATGATTATATTTCCTTACCATATTGTTTTGATGGTAGCTATATCGATGATATTACTGTTGAAGCTTGGATAAAGACTAATGCTTCATCAGGAATTATCGCATCGTTTGACAGGAATGATTATTGGGAACTTGCGATTAATTATGGATGCGTTAGATGGAGTACAACTTCTGGAGTTGTTACCGTTGATATCGTGGGGACTATATCTGTAAACGACGATGCATGGCACCATATTGTAGCAACTTACAGCGCTTCAACTGGAAATAGCGCAATTTATGTTGACGGTGAGTTGGATAAATACGAGACCGAACACGGTGCTGGAAGTGAATTGGGATCTGGGAGCAATCCAGGTGGATTTATAGGAACAAGTATTAGTGGCGATATTCAAAGCATCTGGGAAACTTTAACTTATGATGATTTTGAAGAAAACTGGTTTGGAAATTATACCGACGGTGGTCGCGATTGTAGCCTATATGAAGATGGGGCATATGCTCACCAAGGAAACAACGCCGCGAATATACAGGACAACAGTGGATGGGAGTCATCATTTTATTATACAAATGGGATAGACGTTGATATTCCAGAATATGTTTCTATTAAGGTTGATTTCTGGTTCTACGCCGATGAGATGGAGAATGGCGAGGATTTTTGGGTGCGATATTATGACGGTTCTGATTGGATTACCGTAGCAGATTACGACCGTGGAGATGAGTTTGTAAATGACCAGTTTTATCATGAAATTGTTTGGATTAATGAGACGAGCCATACATTTCCATCTGATATGAAAATTAGATTTCAATGTGATGCCTCTGGGGATAGCGATGATATCTATATAGATCAGGTGTATGTCAACGCAACTACTGGAGTTGCAAGCACTAATAATTTCAGTGGTTTAATGGATGAGTTCCATATCTACGACCGTACTCTATCATCCCAACAAGTATATCAAAATTATCTGTGTACTAAGGATGGCTTTTCTGATAAAAGCGTTATCGTTTCTGAAGAAACATCATTGGGAAATATTTGGAGATGTATGGTTACACCCAATGATAGCATCCAGGATGACGATGCAGTTATGTCAAATAGTTTACAAATTGTAAGTTATGGAGGAGGATAAAAAATGAGAGAAAGTATTAATAAGATGTTAGTAGTAATTAACGCTGCAGTAATATTTTTCTCTGCAGTATTTATAATCTGCCCTTCAGAGCAAGTAAATGCAGGATCATATAATGGGCAAGATCTTGCGCTTGCGATTCTCGGGGATCCGTCAACCTTAGTTAGTTCCCAATATACAGATACCGACCAGACAGGTCATCGACAGGCAGGAGTGTTTTCATCTTTAGGGACCATGCAACCAACCAATGGATCAACATTTGCAATATTTGGCACAGGCGTAGTAGGATATGTCCCAGTAACAACCGATGAAGAGGACCCGGGTGATGAGCGAGGGACGTGGTTTCAAGGGGGTCAACAAGGTTACCCAAGAGATGAGGCTACGTTAACTATGGTATTGCAAGTACCCCCACTTATAACTTATCTTTCTTATGATGTACAGTTTTTAAGTGCAGAATATCC
>CAZYFW010000116.1:0-4552 GCA_964646685.1 uncultured Thermoplasmatales archaeon | reverse complement strand
GGTTATTTAATGAGTTCTATTAAAAATGTTATTTATTGGCTTATCGCCAACTCCCTTGGTGGTTCTAACCGTGGGAGAATTTTAGAAGAACTTTTTAAAAAACCTCAAAACGCAAATGAGCTTTCTAATAATCTTAATCTGGAATACAAAACTGTTCGTTATCATTTAAAAGTCCTTGAAGAAAATAAAATTATTATATCAGTTGGTGGAGGATATGGAAAGACTTATTTTCCATCTGATGAACTTGAACAAAATAAACATATTTTTTATAAGATTTGGTATGAAATTGGGAAAAAAGCAAATTAATTAGAAGAAATATAAATAGGTGAATAGAAAAATGAACAAAATTCCGATAAACGAAGAAAAAATGCCAGTTTACAATAAAAAAGCAATAAAAATAATATTGTTACTAATTGTATGTGGAATTGTTACCGGCATTATATTATCTGCTGTTTTTGTTAGTGAAGCAAATGAAAGAATTGGAGAAATGGAAGAAAGAGATAGACCACCCCTTGATTTTTTTCCAGATTATAATCCTGATTTATTAACAACCTCAGATATTATTTTACCCTCATTAGGAGTCATCATTGTTTGTATTAGTATGTATCTTTTAATTGGTTTAATTGGTATTTATATCACTATTTTTTTAAAAACAAATTCAAAATATGTTGTTGGTTTGTTGTTCTTTTTAACTCCTTTGTTTATTCAATCAATTTTATCTGTTAATGCTTTGCGTTCTTTATTTGTTTCTTCAGCAATTCCGTATATGCATATTCGTGAAAGTATTGGTTTTGGATTTGGTGGTCTAGGTGGAGTTCTTGTTATAGTTTCAATATTTGAAATTATTGGATTATGTATTTTGTTATATCTAAGTTCAGAATGATAAAAGATTATAACTCATCATACATATACAATAGATATAAAACAATTACAAAATAACTGAATGACAATGTGAACATGAATAGCAATTTTGGATTAATGCCAAAGAACCAATTATAAATTATCTTTTTATACCACTTTTATACATAGTTAGTAATGCCTGAAGAACTATCTAATGAATTGATAAGTAAAATAAGATATTATGTTAAGAAATATAATTCTAAAATAGATGCAGCTAATAAATTTGGGCTTTCCTATGACATGATTCTATTTTATACAAAGGATATCAGGATTAAATCAAGAAAAAAAGACATAGATTATTTGGGCATTTATGGTAAATCTCTAAATCTTCTAAAAGAACTCATGTTGAATGGTTATGCCTTTCCCTCAAAGAAATATGGTACTGAGCATTATGTTAAATTAAAAAAATATTTTCCAACTATTAGAAGAACAAAGATGCATGGAAAGATGATATACTACTTGGATGATAAATCAAAGATAGCTACTGAAGCATTTCTCAAAGTTTCAAATAAAAAGGTTATGAGCTATCAAAAATTGAAACAAATAACAAAAGTTTTTGATACAAAATTAAGTAAAAAAGAAAAAACTAATTATCTTCCAGGAGAAAAATAATTCTTTGGCGTTTTTTTGCATTCGGAAGTACTGTAAAAGAAAAAGAGAGTATCGTGCACTAATTACTTTTTTTGTCCATGCCACTGCTGATTGTATACAACAATGTGCTAACTATATACAAAAATATTGCTGGACTATGGAGGAAAATCAGGGTAACGTTATAATTCGGCAATGGGCCAAACTGTAAAAAATAATTTAGTATCTCGTGCTCTATGACATACTCACTTGATTCGTATGCGGCTTCCAGATACGGAATAAAGTAGAATATCAGTCCAAGTGTATATATTGTAGCAAATGCTGCAAGTGCAACAGCTAATATCAGGATTTTTTTGCTATTTTTCATTGAAATCGCCTCACAAGTATGCTCAAAAACAACTAGGTCTTTATAAAATTTTTAGTGTTCCAATGTCTGACTCATGCTAGATTATCTGTTTAAACATGTTAATGGCACTACGTTTTTATTGCACCCTTTTTATCAGACGGCATATGCCTAGATAGTTCTTCCTTTTCGGGCTCTTGCTTATGGAATAACGTATATTTCATAGCAAGCAATATTCGCATTATCCACTCTGATAGAACAATAAACACAATAAATTGCACGGCCACAGTAAAAAAATTAGGAAGCGAATTAACTTTCGCCATTATATCTTCGATCGCAAACATTGATGGATCAATCAGCACAAGGGCTAATAAGGCAAATGGAAGCATTTTTGCCACATCTTTTGCAAGGTCTCTGCTATAGTATGCTGTTATCCGAATTGCCATAATTACGGCAAAGGAAGTGGAGATTACAACGCCAAGATCGCTATCGTTTGTCAAGAACATTAAAACCATGGAAAAACCCGTAAAAAAAAGAAAAGCAACGAACGGATAGATTAAGAAATACTTCGCAAAACCGATGAGTCTTGGGTGATTGCCGTTACTAATTTTAAAACAATCTCTTCGTGCAATAAATCGGTAAAAATGCCAAATAAAAATAGAATAGATGGCTATTGAAATCACTAAAACAAAAAGAGGCAACATGACGGAAAGATTGTTTTGCATTAAACTATCCAGTGAAAGTTGGGATGCCCATGCCGAAATAGGTTCATATGCCATGGATTTTACCGCCTCTTGCTCCAGCAAGAATGTGTCTCTAAATCAACCTCTTTAAAGATCTCCAAAATGGTACCAATTCTTTATTCAACTCGTTTTTCCATAGCATAAAATCTATATCTTCTTTAGGCTCGGGCTGCTTATTATTTGGAGCTCTAGCTTCCTCACTAACCACCATCCTCTTAATATCTTTCATCTTTACCACCCAAGATATTTGTTAACATGATAATATGTGTCAATATTCACTATATAAACCTATCTTGTGAAAACGTCGGAATGGAAAAAACACACCCAGTTCTATCTTAAAATTGCCCTTATTTAAACTTTTTTAATATTATAGTTTTAACCAACGTTTGAAGCATCTGATTATTAAAAATAGTTGAAGGCTGCTGATTCGGTTGACTTTGTTGGGGAACTGAAGCGATATTGACTAATGAAGATCTCATCAAGAATGTATAAGTTGTCTCCTGACCGTCAACGATATTTATGGTTGTTTCTTGTATCCGATATCCTTCGACAACTGCTCTAAGCAAATACTCCCCAGCCGGCAGATTATATCGAACATAGGATCCCCAGTTATCATATTCTGGTTGTATATCGTACCAAAGCCCGGTATCTACATTCCAGGCAGCTACTGATCCTTCTCCAAGCATGGTTCCAAATAATGCACGTTTGACCGTTACTTTCAGATTTCCTGTTTCTTCGTTCGTCCGTATCAATTCATCATCTTTTGATGCCGGTTCGTACTTGTACACCCATGACATGTAATCTTGTCCATGATCTACCATTACTGAACCAACGTTAATCTCGTTTTTACCATCATTGTCACAATCACCTATAGAAGTAACTGCTAACTCTCCAAATGTCGGCAACACTGCTTCTTCGACATAAGTATTGCCATCCCATTGTAAGATATGGACTAGATGGGTTCCAGCACATACTTCTGGAATTCCATCTTCATCAACATCGCCAACATCAAGAGCCTCTATCAACGCACCTTCATCTGGCCAATATCGTTCAAATTTCTTTTCGTATCCTGTGTCATTCCATTCAAAAATAGAAATTTTTGGCGACCAATATCCCACATGAATTTCAACTTTTCCATCCATGTCGCTATCTTTACATACACAGGCAAAAGGATAATCATCACCATGCGTTGTTTCGATGATAGTAGGTTCAAATTCATTGGTGTTTTTATTCCAATCCAATACGACCACCTTATATGCTGAACCACATACAATCTCGTTTTCTCCATCGCCATCGACATCGGCAAGTCCCGGCATGTAGATGTAGCCTCTTACTCCAGGATCATCCCATTCTGCTACTTTTTCAAGTCGCCACCCATTCCACTCAAAAATAACAATCTCTGGAACGGTACTCCCATCTTCTGAAGGTCCACCACTGACAATTAACTCGTTTTGTCCGTCATTATCACAATCGCCGATATAGCAATCGCCACTTGCCCCTCCGTTTTGGAATATCCAAGGATTCCATCCAATAATTCTGTATTTCCCTCCAATCCATTTATGAACTGCACTAGACCACGTAGCGGCAATTTCGTTTTCCCCATCCCCAGTTAAATCTCCAATTGCAAAGCCACCTGCATCAGATTGATATGTAGGATAAAGTGGACAGTGAAGAATATGCATTTCAAGATATGTTTGTTTTGTTTCATCCCATTCTAAAACTCTAATTTTACCGTCCCTACCTGCAATAAGTAACTCATTATCTCCATCATTATCACAATCACCAATTGGTTGGGGTCCTTCATATCGTGCGCCGTATCGCCAATCTGAACCAAAATTCATTTCCCATTGAACTTTATATTCTCCGTTAGAAACATAATGGGAAGTAGGATTTGTTATTTCTGTTTTTTCATTCTTTAAAATTAAACTTGCAGAAACAGTTGAAAAATTTATTGCAAGACATAAAATTATACATATTG
>CAZYFW010000115.1:0-4688 GCA_964646685.1 uncultured Thermoplasmatales archaeon | reverse complement strand
TGATATCCCCTGGTTCCAGATCAGTATAAACTGTAATTGGAATTTCATATAGAGTGGGGTTTTTCAATGGGCTTAAAAGTTGTCGCTTAATTACTACACTCGCTGACTCTGTAGTTTTAGGTTCTATTGTATATTCATCTAAATCAACATCATATACAATGAAACTAATATTTGCGGTGTCACTATCTAAAATATAATTTAATGGTGATGAAAAATACATATTAAAAACCACTTCACCATTTAATGAAATCGACTCTTCGCCGTTGTAAACATAAAATCCTCTAAAAGAAGAAAGAGACTCCAGCAGCTCCATGATAAGATCTTCGAATTCAATTAGCATATTTTCATCTAATTCTTCACCGTTAATTATACTCTTAATAAAGGTTATCAAATCTCCATTAAAAAAGAGATCAATAAATCTCCTTAATGTTGGTGGATATTCAGAATCGTTTGTTTTTGTTGGTGGATTTGAATCGATTATGTTGCCTGGATCAACTCGTTCAGTTCCCAGTATCGAATTGTAAATTGTCTCAATTTCATCCAATATGTCTTCAATTTCTCCATCAGTAAGACTTTCATTTTCTAATTGTAGTTCTAATTCATCTAATTTGTCTAAAAGTTCATTCAAATCATCATCGTTGAACTCTTCAATATAGTAAAGCAACTCCATCAAATCATCATCAAATACTTCTTCAACAGATACATCATGAAAATAAAGTGTAGTAGCCCCTCCAGATTCTGCTTTTATCGGTTCAGGAATAATAGCAATAACTACCAATGAGCTAATGAGCAATATGAATGAAATGAGGCATGCTCTGAATTTTCTATCTAGTGACATGTTGTTATCTCACCTTTAGTAGATATATTTCGTCTGTTAATATATAAATCTTTGTTTACAATAGTTATCATTTTTTTATTCACATTTATATTCTGGTTATTATTATAATATACTTTGTATTTTATAAATATTGCGTTGATATGCTACTATTTTAAAAAAAATAAGAATAGAATATAGATATGAATATGTTTATTTTCTTTAATAAAACATAAATATGTCTTAAAACATCTTAGCACGCCAGCATTTTCGAACAAGAAGGTGGTTAACGAGGAAAAACATGCGTGGATTGCTTAGAGATAGATATATTACGACAATCTTAATGTTGTTCATTTTGTTATTTTTTATTATAAATGTTACATATCTAGTAACTGCTGAAGGGGAACAACTCTACATAGACACTGATGTAAATGAAATCGAAGAAGGGAAAGAATTTTTGGTGTACGTGTACATTCTAAATGAAACTGGATTTCCTGTAGATCAGAAGGATGTTGAAATCTTTTTTAATGATCAGCAGTATCAAATCACCGATTCGGGAGAGTATCCTGGATTCCCCATTCAAGCTCCGCCAGTGGATAAAGATGAAGAATTCACTATTACGGCAGAAAAGGAAGGATATAACTCTACTACGCATGGAATAACTGTGTTGAACAAGTTGCCAAGATTGGTTGTTGACCCTGAAGACCATACAATTGACGCTGGTGACTCTTTTTCAGTGCTGGTAACAGATAGTGAAAGTGAAGATGCGGTAGAAGGGGCATCAGTATACATAGAAAACATTTTTGATGCAGAAAGTACAACAGATAAAAATGGACGTGCTTTTCTTGTTGCACCAAACAACCATGAGACTATTAGAATCATTGCACAGAAAGAGGGATACCGGGATGGGGATGAATCAGTATTGATAAATGCACAACCATCAATATGGAGTCAATTACAAGAAAATCCAAATACATTTATTGCAATAGCAGCGATATTACTTATATCTGCTATTATCTATGTTGCAGTGAGACAACGAAAAGGTATTGATACCAGGGCGAAAGAAATTTCAAAAGAAGAGACTTTGAAAAAATATGGTGTCTCTGAGAGCGCCACTTTATCAACATCTGATGAAAATAAGCCATCTGAACAGTCATCTTTGCAAGGAGATATTCGAATACAACCACAACGTGAATCAAAAGTAGAAGAAATTAGAATCAGTAAACCTCGTGAGGAAAAGACAATTATATCAGCAAATGATCAAAATGAAGAAGATAAAGTCGATTCTAGAAAGAAAACGATCGACCCCGAAGACAAATGGTTTGAAGGAACAGATGATATTAGATATGAGATTGATAAAATAACAGGAAAAATTGACGAAGAAGGGAAAGATAAATGGTTTGAAGGCATAGATGATATTAGAGCTAAAATTGATGAAAAAGTAAAGAAAAAAGATAAAAGAAAAGAGGGAGCAAATGGCAAAAGCAAATAAATTAATTAGCGATTTTTATGAGCTTAAAGTCAATCAGCTGATGGATAAACGTGTGTGGGATCTTCCATTGATTGCAGCGAAGGATGATATTCATCATGTGTTAGCAATTCTTGGCGCAAGGAATCATATTTGGGTCGTAAAAGACAAAGAAAATAAGGAGCTAGTCGGCGTAATAACAGAGCATGATGTCTTATCCATTCTTGCTCCGAAGCATTTTCCATCATATGTGTTTGGGATGCCTGACATAAGCTCCATCCAGCATGGAACTGCAAAAATTGCAGAGGACGTTATGCGTGATAGAATTATTGACTGTGCACCTGAAGAAAAGATAATTGATGCTTTAACAAAAATGATGAAACACAGATTAAGAAGGCTACCAGTTGTAGAGGATAAAAAAATTATTGGTGAGCTGACACTACATCAGTTGATCAGGAAATATTACGCCGCTACACAGTATCATCCTGTAGTGGAAGATGAAGAAGGTTGATTACAACGGAAATATTTGATGTATTATTATTAGTTGCTTTGGCCCTTATCTTTGCAAGAATTTTAGGACATTTAGTTGACAGACTGAAACAACCCGCAGTTATAGGGGAAATAATAGCAGGCGTATTTTTAGGAGGAGTTGTAATTGCATTTTTTTCTGGACAAAATTTTTATTTTTATAATTTTAAACTTCCACTTCCCCAATTGGATTTTGGTTCTGTTGAGTTCGCTTTACTGGCAGAAATAGGAATATTGTTCTTACTTTTCATATCTGGATTAGAAACAAGTGTATCTAAGTTAAAGAAAGTGAAAAAATCAGCTTCTCTTGTAGCTACCGGCGGAGTAATCTTGCCCTTGATACTGGGTGTTATTGCAGGTGTTTTCTTTGGTTTTTCAACAGGGGAGAGTATTGTTATAGGGTTGATACTTGTCGCCACTTCTGTTGGTGTAACTGTTAGAACATTGATGGATCTAAATGCATTGGATACAGATGTTGGTACTACTATATTGGGCGGCGCTGTTATTGATGACGTTTTGGGCATCATTCTGTTGGCTCTTGTTTTGGGGATAGAATCCGTATTTGATGCAGTTTGGGTTGGTATCAGAATTGCTATTTTTTTCCTAATCTTTTTGATTCTTGGCTTAAAAGTTATTGATAAGATATTGAATCTTGGAGAAAAAATACATCTTCCTAAATCATTCCTTAGTATCTCTTTGTCCATTTTACTTATATATTCATTCTTTGCGGATAAGGCTGGCATTTCGGGCATAATTGGTGCATTTGTTGCGGGGCTCCTCATTGGCAATACAATACAATCCAGGAAAATTATTGATGATGTGCAGGCAATTGGATATGGGCTATTTATTCCGTTGTTTTTTGTATGGGTTGGAGCCAGTTTATGGCAGGGATCAAGCGAAGATATCTCATACTTTGTCAATATTGCGTTATTATCAATTGTAATAATTATTATAGCAATTATTGGAAAAACAGTTGGTTGTGGGATTGGAGCAAAACTTTCAGGTATGGATTATAGGGAATCGTTAAGTGTTGGAGTTGGGATGATCCCAAGGCTGGAGTTGGCGCTTATCATTGTAAGCTCTGCAATCTCACATGGTCTTTTGACCGGGACTGTTGCTCATCAGATTCTGACTATGACGATTCTGTTAACTATTTCAACTACGTTGGTAACACCGTTTTTGATTAAAGCTACTTTTAAGAAATAGCATGACATTAACAGAGAAGTTATGAAGTATACATTTGAATTGTCAAAAGAGCATATTACTATTCCTAAGGCAGAGGCGCTTGCCTGTCTTCAGGCCGAGAACATAAATTACAAAATAGTTGAAACAAATGAAGACATACTTATAATAGAAACCCCAGCAAAGGCAGAAAAACTTAAGCAATTGGCAAATAGATTATCGTTTACGTTTCATGTGAATGAATTCTTGTTTTCTTGTAAACCTTCTACTGGAACAATAAAACAGAATGTAATGGATAATCCTATAAGAACAAAAGGTTCAATTGCAGTAAGATGTAAAAATCGATCGAACGAAACAGATTCCCAACTAGTTGTAAAAGCATTAGCAGATATCTACACAAAGGATAGACAAGTAGCACTTATAAAACCCGATAATGAAATCCGTGCTTTACTGACCGATAATGATGTGTACGTGGGATTAAGTATCAAAGAGATAGATAGAACTCAATTTGAGCAGCGTAAAGTGCAACATCGTCCATTTTTTTCACCCATATCGTTGCATCCAAAGTTAGCAAGAGCATTGGTAAATCTCTCTGGAATTAGAAAAGATGAAATCTTATTAGATCCGTTTTGTGGCACCGGCGGATTTTTGATCGAGGCAGGATTGATTGGAGCGAAAGTTATTGGTAGCGATATA
>CAZYFW010000114.1:0-4692 GCA_964646685.1 uncultured Thermoplasmatales archaeon | reverse complement strand
GATTTAGCAGAGGAATAAAAGGAGTTACTTATCAACAGACAATTAAAAATTGTAATTATTTTAATTCAAATATTGTTAAAGTTATTTATTTAAGAAATTCTGGTTATATATGGATATTTCCACGTGATCCTAGTAAAAAAGAAGTTAATCTTGGAGTTGGTTTTTCTTCTGATTATAATTACAATTTAAAAGAAATCCTTGAGAATTTTAAAAAAGAATATAATATTACAGGTGAGGTAAATTATGTGTGTGGGGGTTTAATTCCTCTTGGTCTTCAACGACCTTTTATGTATAAAAATATTTTATTTGTTGGGGATGCATGTGTTGGAACCTTCATTAGTACTGGTCAAGGTATTTATCGCGCTCTTATTAGTGGAGATATCGCTGGTAGATGCATAGCCGGTGGTTATCCAAAAAAGTATCCAATTATTATAAACAAAGAGTTTCTTAAATGGGACATTATTTGTAAAATATTTTATATCAACAATCAGATCATAAGAAGAATTAACCCTGATTTGGTTATAAGTTCAGTTAATTTATTTGTCCGTTTAATTGGTGCATCACACTAGTATTATTTTTGAAGATGTATTGTTTGTGTGGGGAATGCCATTTCTATGCCTTCTTTTTCAAAGGTTTCTTTTATTGCAAGATTTATTGCTTGTTGTGTATCTCTGTATTTTATATAATCTTGGGTTTTTACAAAATAAACAACTTCAAAGTTTAGACTGAAATCACCAAATTCTGTAAAATGGACTCTATCAAGCTTATCAACATGTTCTAGTTTTTCATGGTCAATTATTTTTTTAATTATATCCGGTATTTTTTTAAGTTTCTCAGTTGAAGTATCATATGTTACTCCAAATGAAAAGTTTATTCTTCGTTTTATCATTTTTTTGAAATTTCTGACACTTGCTTTCGTTAATTCAGAGTTTGGTAAAACAAGTTCTTCACCTTGAAGTAATTGAACTCTTGTTGATTTCATACCAATTTTTGTAACTGTTCCGGAATATTCCCCAACAACAATATAATCTCCAATTTCAAAAGGACGATCAAAATAGATTGAAAATGCACTGAAGAAGTCACTGAGTACCGATTGTAATGCAAAACCGATTACAATCGCTGTTGCTGCACCACCTATTGCAAGACCTGTTAGATCTATTTTTTTGATTACCATAAAAACAAAAAAAGCAATCAGATAGACGATTGCATTAAAAATTCCTCTGAAAACAAATAATATATGCTGGCTTGTTTTCTTTTTTCGTTCCTGTCTTTCAGCATACCATGTAAAAAGAACGTTTGTAACTCTTGTAAAAATATAAGCAATTAATAATATCTGAGTTAACTGCAATAGTCCTTCAATATTCCATTTTATTTGTTGATCTAATTGAGTCAGATCAATTAAGTTTAAATAAGTAAAATAAATTCCAAAAAATATTACTAAGACATAGATTGGTTTTTTAATATTTTTTAATATTTCATCATCAAGTTTTGTTTTTGTTTTTTTTGCCAATCTTTTTAAGTAATGCTCAAAAATATGTTCGACTATATATCCAATTATTAAAAATGTAATAAAAACCAAAGCAGATGCAATAACACGAGCATAAAATTCTGAAAAACCAAAATTTTCTACTATTTTGTTTAGATCTGCTAATAAATTAATTGACTCATTAACCATATTAATCGTTCACCGTAAAAAAACAACTCCTATTTAAGTTTTAGTTTATCAGAAAGTTAATACATAATTAATTATTTCAGGTATTCTACAAAATATCTAGAGGAGTATTTATGACAGTTGTCTTAATTGGAACAGGTTTAACGATTGAAAAATTAGTAAGAGTAGCCAGAGAAAATGAAAAAGTAGAGCTTCATCCTAGTGCTTTGAATAGAATTATTGACTGTAGAAAAACGCTTGAAAAGAAAATCAAAGCACGAGAAATAATGTACGGTATAAACACAGGTATCGGCGAATTCTCTGAAGTAATACTAAATGATAAACAAGTAAAAGAATTCCAGAAATATCTGGTTTATAACCATGCAGCTGGCATTGGAGATCCTGCACCGATTGAATATGTTAGAGGGGCAATGGTCTCAAGAGCAAATGTCCATGCTCATGGTCAATCTGGTTGCAGACCTGAGATAACCCAGACTCTCATTAATATGCTTAACAAAGGTGTTACTCCTTTTGTTTGTCAAAAAGGTTCAGTTGGTGCTTGCGGTGATTTGGCACCTATGTCTCAAATTGCTTTACTTATGATGGGCGAGGGTAAAGCATATCATAAGGGAAAACTTCTTAGTGGTAAAGCTGCCATGAATAAAGCAGGTATCCACGTCCCTGGTTTGAAAGCTAGGGACGGACTCGCTCTTATTAACGGTTCCAACTTTCTTACAGCTATGAGTGCGATTTTTCTTTATGATGCAAATAACTGGCTCAAACAAGCAGAAATCGCTGCAGCTATGAGTCTCGAAGCACTAAAAGCCAATATGAAGCCATATACTACTAAATTACATGAAGCACGTGGGTTTAAAGGTGCTATTGGGAGTGCAAAAGCAATTTGTAAACTTGTGAAAGGTGGAGATCTTAAAGAAGGAAAAATCAAATGTAAGATTCAAGATGCTTATTCAATGCGTTCTACACCCCAGGTAATTGGTGCAGCTCATGATGCTCTTTCTTATGCTCGTTCTCAGGTTGAAATTGAACTCAACGGTGTTGGTGATAACCCTGTTTTCTTCCCTAAAGAAGATTTACAGATATCGGGAGCTAATTTCCAGGGAACGCCAGTCTCACTTCCAATGGATATGGCAGGCGTTGCTATTACCATGGTAAGTGTAATGTCTGAACGAAGAATGAATAGACTCAATAATCCTGCATTAAGTGTAGGGCTTCCTGCTTTCTTAACAAAAGGCGCAGGTATGTTTTCTGGTTTAATGTTAAGTCAATATACCGCCGATAGTCTTATTGTTGAACAACGTATTCTTTCTGCCCCTGCATCCATTCAGTCAATTCCTGCAGCTGCTGATCAGGAAGATTTTGTTTCAATGGGCATGAACACTGCAATTAAGAACTTCCAAATTTTGGATAATGCTTATGGTGTGCTTGGTATTGAGTTTATGGCAGCAGCGCAAGCACTTGATTTCCGGGATTATAAGTTTGGAAAAGGAGTTACAAAAGCTAAAGAAGTTATACGTAAACATGTAAAATTTTTAGATGTTGACAGACCTTTATATCCAGATCATACTAAGATGAAAGAACTTGTAAAATCCTGCGAAATACTAACAGAAGTGGAAAAAGAAGTAGGAAGCCTTGGATAATTATATTCAGATAACCCTTACTTCGAATTAATTTACTTAAATGTATAGCATAAAATTACTCAGAGCGTACCGGCTAAGTGGAATAAGGCATCTTCTATAATCGAATGGGCTATTTTTCCTCTTAACTCGCGACTTATAGCTCTATTCATGAAGTATATGATTGCGACGTTATCCGAAATTCGAATCTTCATGCGGGTGTCATATCCATATAATGCTCCCAAATGACCTATGAAAGTTGTTTGTCTAAATAGATTCTGCCAGATGTAGAATCCAAAACCATAGTAAAGGCCCTTGTACTTGTTAGGAGTTTGTATTTTGTGCATCAGCTCTACTGTTGACTCATTTAGGATGCGGACGCCGTTGTACACTCCACCATTCATATGCGCAATTAGAAAATGTGATAACTCTAAAACTGAAGTTATCATATTCCCAGCTGGATACATACGCCAGCTATAATGTTGTAAAGGAAAATAATACTTACAGTAAAATGTTCCATCCTCCATTAGATATGGTACTGCCAACTCATCCAAATCCATTTGAGAAAGAAGAAAACTTGTATTATTCATATCAAGCGGCATAAAAATAGCCTCTCGGCAGTATTCATTAAATGGTTGATTTGAAATCCGTTCGACTAGATATCCTATCAGGCAAAATCCTATATCGCTATAGCAAAATTCTTCACCTGGACGTTTCTCTCTCCAAACCTCACGATTAACACTTCCATTGCTATAGAAATAGTCTTCAATCCATGAAGCTAGAGGAATCGGATCACACCCATAGATAACCCCATGATAAAAATCAGGTTCTTTAGCAAGACTTGCTGTGTGAGAAAGCAACATTCTAAATGTGATATTAACATCTGGATAATTCGGATTTCTCAAATCAAAATCTAAATAATCGTTGACGTCTTGATCAAGATCAAAAAATCCTTTTTCATAGAGTTGCATTAGCGCAGTTGCAGTAATAGATTTAGAAATAGAGGCAATCATATAATTAGTATTATTAGTAGCCCGTTTCTCCTGTTCAATATTGTAAAATCCATATCCCTCAGACCAAACGATTCTATCATTTTTGATGATACAGGCAGACAATGATGGAATGCGCCCCAATCTCATAGCGAAAGTTATAACACGAACAAAAATCTTATTTTCATAAAAACCTGCTTGTTTTTTTGGCTCTCTAACCTCGATATTGAAATTTATTCCTATAGCGTGTACAGCACTGGTTGTAACAAGAAGCACTGTTATTATTACAACTATTGCTCTTTTTCTATAATCACCCACATATGTAATATTATGTTCAACTCCTTATATAACTTACCTTACTTTAGTGAAATAGGGGTTCCACCCCTATAACCCCGTTCCGCCTTCGCTTCCTCGGCAA
>CAZYFW010000113.1:0-4728 GCA_964646685.1 uncultured Thermoplasmatales archaeon | reverse complement strand
CTCATAAAGACGGGAGAAATGACCAGATGACTTGCCAATGATTTTTACATTACATCCAAAATCGTAAGCCATAGTTTTAAACTGGTTTTCAAGAATCGGTTCGAGTTCTTCGACAACAACAATGTTCTTACAGCTTTGTAAAAATTTTTCACACATCTTACGAGGAAGAGGGTGCGTCATACCTAGTTTCAGTATTTTAACATCGAGTTTTAGATCCTCTACTACTTCTTTTACATAGTTATAAGAAACACCAGATGTAACAATACCCCAATCTTTTGGTTTACCAACATTTATGATTTTATTGAACTGTGATTTTTCACTGATTTTTTCTGCTTTTTCAAGCATTTTAAGAAGCTCAGGATGCCTAGCACGAGCAATATCAGGAGTGGTAACCCACATAGGGTTTCTTTCAAACTTTCCTTTCTTACGAGGTTTTTGAAGTTTATTTAACTCAATTGTTCCACGTGCATGGTTTAAACGGGTAGTGGTCCTCAGAAGAATCGGCGACTGCAATTCCTCAGATATCTCAAAACCTATACGTGCCATTTCTTTTGCTTCTTGTGGAGTTGTTGGTTCAAGCATTGGTGCTCCGCCAAAAATTGCATAGTATCTGTTGTCTTGCTCGTTTTGAGATGAATGGCAAGAGGGGTCATCTGCTGAGACGATAATGTGCCCGCCTCTGCAGCCGATATACATATAGGTCATAAATGTGTCACTTGCAACATTAAGTCCTACGTGTTTCATACATGTTAGAGCACGGAGTCCTGAGATTGCTGCTGCTCCTGCTACTTCTAGTGCCACTTTTTCATTTATTGAGTACTCGAAGTAAAATGGTGGTTTTTCTTTATTTTTTTTGAGATATTTAGCTATTGCTGAAAAAGTATCTGCAATTTCTGAGGATGGCGTTCCGGGATAAGTTGTTGCTACATCAACTCCTGCTTCAATTGCCCCACGTGTAATTGCCTCATTACCTAGCAAAAGTATTGTTTTTCCAGGCGGTTCATCTATTATTTCCATATAAAATCCCCTTAATTACTCGAAGAAATTCTCGTCTGATTCCAGATAGGGAAAATCGGGGATAGCATATAAATCTAACTACAATATAACTTGTTTGGCATGAAGAAAAAGATAGCATTATCAATTGCTGGATCAGATCCCTCAGGGGGTGCAGGCGTACAAGCAGATTTGAAAGCATTCACTGCCCTTGACATACATGGCGTTACAGCGATAACTTGTATAACCGCCCAAAATACAAAACATGTAAAAACAATCTATAAGCTTCCGACTAAACTTGTGGAAGAACAAATTGATGCCATACTAGACGACATGCATCCCATTACGGCAAAAACAGGAATGCTCTATGACAAAGATATTGTAAATATTGTTGCTAAAAAAATCATACAATATGACCTGAAAACAGTGGTTGATCCTGTGATGACTTCCACAAGCGGTGATGTGTTATCGAAACGAGATTTAATCGTTGCAACCAAAAGCAAGCTCATACCAAAAGCATATGTTGCAACACCAAACGTCTATGAGGCTAGCATATTAACAGGAATGGAAATAAATACACCAGATGATGTAAAAAAGGCGTGCAAAAAGCTATATAAAATTGGACCGGAATATGTTCTTATAAAAGGCGGGCACCTTGAAGGAAAATATGTTCAAGATACGTTATTTGATGGAGAAAAATTTACCGTTTTTTCTCTACCAAGAATTTCAAATAAAAAGGCACACGGATCTGGTTGCACTTTATCTGCTCTAATAACAGGATTGATCGCTCTTGGAAAATCCCCTGAAGAGGCCGTTGGCAAAGCAAAAAATATTCTTTGGGCCATGATATATTATGGATACATTCCTGGAATGGGGGCAGATGTTCTCAATCATTCGCTTGATGTAACAAAAGAAATTTCTTCTCATTTTTTGGACAACGAACACTTTACTACATGGCTGGAATTAAAAACATCTGTCGATGAGCTTGTTTCATTCCTATCAAAAGAATATGTTCCTGAAGTTGGTTTGAATATGGGTTATGCTCTGCCAAATGCAAATGAACTAAAAGACGTGTGCGCGATAAGTGGGAGAATCGTAAAAACAAAAGAGGCAATCGTCAAATGCGGTTGTATAGATTTTGGCGTATCAAAGCACGTTGCCTCAATAATTTTAGCAGCGATGCATGCAGATCGAAGCAATAGATGCGCTATGAATATCAAGTATTCTGAAGAAAATTTGCAGAAATGTAAAAAGGCGGGTCTTGCCATAAGTTCGTTTGATAGAACTCGTGAATCAAAAAATGTGAATTCAACTATGGAGTGGGGAACGGGTGATGCTATAAAACGATACGGATCCATGCCCGACATCATATATGATAAAGGCGGAATTGGAAAAGAACCAATGATACGACTACTTGGAACCAATCCAAAAGAAGTGTTAAGCAAATTCCAGGCAATGCGAAAGATTTATAAATAATGAATTTGTTGGGAGAAAGCCTAAAACACAAGGAATCAACAGGGAGGAAAAAGTTATGACAGGAAAAGAAGTAGACCCCAATGAGAACACCATCTTTGTTGGAAACAAACCACCGATGAGCTATGTACTAGCCGTAGTAACACAGTTCAATGGTGGATCCGATGAAGTTATCATAAAAGCACGAGGTAGAGCAATAAGTAGAGCAGTAGATACTGCAGAAATCACAAGAAATAGATTTGTGACCAACGCAAAAATTAAAGAAATCAAAATCAGCACAGAATCAATTACCAACGAAGAAGGAAGAAATTCCAACGTGTCCTCAATTGAAATTTCTTTGACCACCAAAAAATAAAAAAAGCATCACATAGCACAAAACAACTACTGAAGTGACGCTTTAGTATAATTAGGGTTCAGTAGTTATTTATTTTTTTATTATTTATAAACAAAAACACAAAAACAATTTAAATAAGTAAACATATGTACTAGTCCCATTGATAGATATGACCAACTATATTATTGTCACTGGGGGCGTTGTTTCTGGGTTAGGAAAAGGAATAACTACTGCATCTATTGGAAAAATTTTGAAATTACATGGATACAAAGTTACTGCAATAAAGATTGACCCTTATATAAACTGTGACGCAGGAACATTGCGCCCGACAGAGCACGGAGAGGTTTGGGTTACAGAAGATGGGGGGGAAATTGACCAGGATCTTGGCCATTATGAACGTTTTCTAGATATCTTTATACCAAAATACCACAATATCACAACAGGTCAAGTATATGGTACTGTTATTGAAAAGGAGAGAAAAGGAAAATATCTTGGAAAAACCGTACAACCAATCCCCCATGTTACAGATGAAATTAAGCAAAGAATTCGGCGACCGTCACAGGAAGGAAAATTTGATTTTGTGATCGTTGAGATAGGAGGGACAGTGGGGGATTATGAAAATGTGTTATTCTTAGAAGCAGTTAGACAAATGAAGCTTGAGGGAGACAACGCCATCTTTGTGCATGTAACATACGTGCCTGTTCTTGCTTCGCTCGGTGAAGCAAAGACAAAACCAACACAACATTCTGTCAAGTTACTGAGAGAAATAGGAATACAACCTGATTTTATTATTACCAGATCAAAAGCTCCCCTTGATGAGGTTCGACGGGGAAAAATAGCCATGTTTTGTAATGTCCATGAAGAGGTGGTTATTTCAAATCCAAATGTAGATAACGTCTATAGTGTCCCTCTATTGTTTGAAGAACAAGAGCTGAGTGAAAAGATCCTTCGCAAACTCAATCTAAGAAAAAACTATAATGACATGAAAACTTGGGAGATTTTTATTAAAAAGTTAAAACGACTTAACAAAAAAGTTACAATTGGCATTGTTGGTAAATATTTCGATATTGGAACTTCTCAACTTTCTGATTCCTACATATCAGTTATCGAGGCAGTAAAACATGCATCATGGAATAACAATCTTGAGCCAGAAATAAAGTGGATTGATTCGAAAATTTTTGAAAAGGATCCTAAGAAGTTATCTACACTTAATGAATTAAATGGAATTATTGTTCCGGGCGGTTTTGGTTTATCTGGAGTACAGGGAAAAATTGATACTATCCGATACGCGAGAGAGAAGGGCATTCCGTACCTTGGTTTGTGTCTAGGAATGCAATTAGCAGTTGTTGAATATGCGCAGAATGTTTGTAATTTAAAAGACGCGCATTCTAAGGAGATAGATAAAAAAACCCAACATCCTGTTGTAGATTTTATTCCGGATCAAGCGAACATCATCAGAGAATCAAGGTATGGGGCAACAATGAGGTTGGGTGCATACCCTGCAATTCTTAAAAAAGGATCAATTGTTCATAAATTGTATGGTGAAAAAAAAGTATCCGAAAGACACAGGCATCGGTATGAAGTGAATCCTGATTATGTTGAACGACTTGAAAAATGCGGTTTGATATTTTCAGGTCGTTCGCCTGATGGTGTTTTAATGGAATTTATGGAGCTTTCTAATCATCCATATTTTGTTGCAACACAAGCCCACCCTGAATTTAAATCACGTCCAATGAAACCATCTCCCTTGTTTGATGGTTTAATTAAAGCAGCAAAGAAACGAAAAACTACTATATAAACACAATCATTTGAGGCTCTAGTTCTCTATGTTTTTAAAAGAAGAGGGCGTTTAATTCTTTTGTACAACTGTTCAGCCATCATATATCCAAGACAGACCCACCCCGAATCTTCAACGAGCGCAACAAACA
>CAZYFW010000112.1:0-4740 GCA_964646685.1 uncultured Thermoplasmatales archaeon | reverse complement strand
ATGCATTATTGCACCTAAAGTGTGAAATTGATAGCCTTAGTCAAATAATATCTTTTCAGCTTTCTCAGATACAATGTCTCTAAATTTCTCATCTGTTATAACCATAATCATCCAATCTGGGATATCTCGTGATCTAAGGGCATTGGCTACAGGAGTAAACTCATCCAATGCTTTCATCTTGTTTTCATCAACAATCATTATGTCTGTTTGATGAATGCGCGGTTCTGCTTGATGGAGTTCCCGGTCTGGAACGTCGATGATAATATGTCCAGGTGGGATATTGAACTCTTCTTCTATTTCCCTCTCTTTTACTCTTCTAGTCTTAGGGTCTTCTAAACTTTTGGTTATTGCAACACGTTGCTCATCTAGCTGAGCGGAAGACGCTGCGTACGCCTGTTTAAACAACTTTCTATATTTTAGACACGTTACGATTTTATATTGTAAAGGTCCCATTTTTTTCAATTCGTTTATCAGCTCTGCATCGGTCATCTTGAAAAATGTAAATGGTTCCGCATCAGGGATTAATTCAATTGCCTTGGATAACATGAGTTCAGCTATGCGGACAGTTTTATGAAAATAAACTGAAGAGTACATCAGAGCTCTAGCCATCAAAATGTTTTCTACTACACCAACGCCTTTTCGTTTCACTGCTAGTTTGTTATCGATGATAGTCAAGGTCTGCAAAAATCGCTCAATGTCAATCATTCCATAAGCCACACCAGTGTAATAAGCATCGCGAACCAGATAATCTAACTGATCTACATCAATGGCACTATTTAGTAGTTGACTAAGGTATGATTTCTCATGTGTTTTTCCTCTAATGATGTCCACCAATTTCTTTTGATCGATGTCGTTTTTGTCAAGTAGGTCATGAACGCTTGGAGATGCAATGAACTCTCGCTCCTCTTGATCGAAGATCTTGTATTCTCCAAAAATTAGCTTCTCTGTTAAATCTACATGGTTGACATCAAGTGTGTTTTTTAGGATCGATTCTAATGTGTGTGAAAATGGACCATGGCCTATGTCATGGAGTAATGCCGCTCCAACAACCATTTCTTTTTCATTCTTATCTAGATTTAGTTTTTTTGCGGCTTTATATGCCATTATATATGTACCAAGAGAGTGCTCTAGTCTTGTGTGATGTGCACCTGGAAATACAAGATATGCAAGACCGAGTTGTTTAATATGGTACAACCGTTGAATCTCTGGTGTTTCTAATAAATCAAGGAAAACCCCATCAACTCTGATGTCTCCATGAATAGAATCTCGGATTATTTTATGGTCGTCATTCATAATATCAAATATCTCTATTGAAATGGAAAGAAGATTGAAATAGTTTCTTTATTGATTAGACTTCTTGAAGCAGAAACGGCCATAAACATTTGATTTTTTCTTCGTATGTTTCAGGATATAGAAATCGTTCTGCTGCAGTAACGCTACTTAATATAGAATTTCCATCTTGTGGAGTAAAACTGAAGCCTATTACTTCGTTATCATTGATTACGTGAATTGTTGGAAGAACCATAACAGTTTGATTAAGAAGTCTTCCATAATGGCCATGCTCTCTTCCAAATGAAAATACTAAGTTGGCCGACGTTTTGTAGGTTACCGCGACTCTCGGGTGATCAGTAAAGCGTTGTATAACTTCATCCCTTGTTATTTTATTGTCGAGTTTTACATCAAACCATATGGAATGCATATATTGTGTGTTTAATTTTAATGCGCTCGAAAAGACATTGAGTTCGATACCTAATGTTTTGTAAAGATGGTATACATCTACTGCGTGATGCGTTCCCATCTTTGGATCTTTGTGGGTACCTACTTCCGGAGATGGCACAAAGCTTTTTACCTGGCTTATGTCGTTGGCTCTTCTCATACACAGGAATTTCCCTTCGGTAAGGTGGTTCTTCTTACCTTCTATGGATAGTGTATCGATAATAACTGCCATATTGTGGGTGTTACAACTGACAATATGGATAAATTGGTCCTTTGGAGTAATGGCCTCATCATTGATTCCAACTGCATACATCTTCCCAAACCCAAATTCAGAACCCTGAGCCATAAATCCTTTAATTCTATTCTTGTATTTATTGTAGTATTTTTCCTTATTCATCAATCCAGTGCCCTTGGGCGTACAGTCGATAACAACGGAAGCTCGTTTTATACCCTCTTCTGTATGATATACTGGATCGATGCCAAGTTCTTGAAAATCATTTACTTTACCTTCAGAAACACAAAGATTGGCCCCCTTCTTGATTAAACCCTTGATTTTTGGTCTATCTTCTAGCTTAGGACTGTGCTTATAAAATGTTACTTCATCGATACCAAGATCATCTTTTGCGTCACAAAGCAATCCAATCAATGGTTCTCCTATCGTTCCGGTACCTACCACATGAACAACGTTTCCATCTGCCATAGGTTTATACCTCCCCTGCGGGCAATCTGTAATCAACATATACCATATAATTGTTGTTATTTTCTACAAGAAATCCTCTAGGGAATAATTTAAAAAGGTAAAGATGTTTTACCCTGTCCATGGCATTACCATTGGACGTACTAGAAAAATCGCTAAATCAGAAGTTATCTCTTCTTTTAAAAGACGGAAGACTAATTGAGGGAAAGCTTTCTGGATATGATGAATATATGAACATGGTATTGGCTGAGGTTGAAGAAACAAACGGCGAAAACAAGAGAAGACTTGGTACAATTATTCTTAGAGGTAATAACGTAGTTAGCATATCGTTAATTTGAGCGAAAAGCATATATATGCATTAGTTATATGTCAGTAGTGGAAGGAATCGGGCTGGTAGTTTTGTTAGAGTGCATCCCATCCCCTCCTAGTGAGGCCAGCCAATCCTTCCTTTTTGTCAAAGTTGATTATAAAAAGAATTAAGTATCAATCTTCGTTATTAGAAATCGATTTTTATGGGGAGAAATGTCAAAGCAACTATAGGCAACAATCTGAGATGTAAGGGTTGGAAACAGGAAGCTATTTTACGCATGTTGGAAAACAACCTGGAGAACGCAGAATTGCCTGAAGAATTGATTATTTATGGCGGTACTGGTAAAGCAGCACGCAATTGGGAATGCTATGATGCAATTGTTGAAACTTTGAAGAACCTTGAAAACGATGAAACCATGGTTATTCAATCTGGAAAACCAGTTGCTGTATTCAAAACATGGGAGAACTCCCCCAGAGTAGTCATGGCAAATTCAAATATAGTACCGAAGTGGAGTAACTGGGAAGAATTCCGTAAGTTCGATAAACTTGGCTTAACAATGTATGGTCAAATGACAGCAGGATCTTGGTGCTATATCGGAACACAGGGTATTATTCAAGGTACCTATGAAACCTTTGCTGCTCTTGCACAAAAGCATTTTGGTAACGATTTAGTAGGCAGACTGGTGCTTACTGGAGGGCTTGGGGGCATGGGAGGTGCACAGCCACTTGCCGTGACTATGAACCATGGAGTTTGCTTGGCTGTCGAATGTGATGAATCTCGTATTGATAGAAGAATAAAGGCAGGATTTTGTGATAAAAAAGTTAAAAATTATGATGAAGCAGTTGAGTTGGCCAACAAGGCAAAAAAAGAAAAGTTTCCTCTCTCAATAGCCATTCTTGGCAATTGTGCAGATATCATGCCACAGCTTGTACTAGATGGTTTCATTCCAGATGTTGTTACTGATCAGACTTCTGCCCATGATGAATTAAATGGTTATATTCCTGCTGGTTACTACGGCGAGTCACTTGAGGATGCAAAAAAACTACGAACGGAAAGTCCAGAGGAATATATTAAGCAATCCATGGAAAGTATGAAAAAGCACTGTAATGCACTTCTTACTTTTCAGAAAAGCGGATCTATCGTGTTTGATTATGGTAACAACTTAAGGGGCCAAGCTGAGAAAGCAGGGTTGAAAAAGGCTTTTGATTATCCTGGCTTTGTTCCTGCTTATGTTCGTCCACTATTTTGTATCGGGCGAGGGCCTTTTAGATGGATTGCATTAACTGGTGATCCTAATGATATTCTAAAAACAGATAAAGCAGTTGTAGAAATGTTCCCAGATGATAAAGTTCTGATTAACTGGATAGAGCTTGCCGAGAAACATTTACCATGGGAAGGTCTTCCAGCTCGTGTCTGCTGGCTTGGGTATGGCGAGCGAGAAAAATTCGCGCTTGTCATAAACAAGATGGTGCGAGATGAGCAGATTGGGCCTGTTGCTATTACAAGAGATCATCTTGATAGCGGTAGCGTTGCATCACCTTATAGGGAGACAGAGAATATGAGAGATGGGAGTGATGCTATTGCTGATTGGCCGCTTCTAAATGCACTGTTAAACTGTGCAGCTGGAGCAGATAGTGTACAAATACATAACGGTGGAGGCGTCGGTATAGGCCTTTCTACCCATGCAGGCATGGTCGTTGTCTGCGATGGCACAGAAGAGACAGATGAACGGATAAAACGAGTGTTTACAACAGATCCTGGAATGGGCGTCGCAAGACATGCTGATGCAGGCTATAAAGAAGCGATTGAACTTATCAAAAAGACAGAAATTAATATTCCGATGATAAAGTGATTAAATCATTATTTTATGGTTCTTATGGTTTTTGCTTGGGCCTTTTTATCAACAACTGGTAAATAGTAAAATAAACCATATCTTAAAGTTATTTTTCATTTTATACAATCGGCTGGGAATACTGCGCGGACTGAAACGATAGTGTAAGACCCGCAGATGGAGAAG
>CAZYFW010000111.1:0-4767 GCA_964646685.1 uncultured Thermoplasmatales archaeon | reverse complement strand
GTTCATCAAAATGTCTATGGTTTTATTGAATATTCCGACGGATCTTGGGTGCCTAATGATATTATTGTTACGTTAACTGATTTAGATAATAGCCAATCGACAACAGTTTTGACTTGGACGGCCGATTCCGGTCATACAGGAAGTTATGTATTAAATGTATATGATATTAATGGAAATGACGGTCATACAATAAGTGTAAATGTTTCTTATGGTGGCTGTACAGGCAGCAATACTGTAGTCATAGACACTAATCAAGGCCCATCAATACAATGTAATGTCACAATTGCCGGAAATTTACCTCCATCTTCTCCTTTTCAACCATCTGGCAACACATCAGGATATCATGGTAGTTCATTCACTTACTCGACATCTGCAACAGATCCAGATGGAGACCAAATCTACTACTGGTTCGATTGGGGAGATAGCACAAACAGTGGATGGATGGGACCATATGCCTCAGGGTCAACAGGTAATGCATCTCATACGTGGAATTCATCCGGTAACTTTACTGTTAAAACCAAAGCAAAAGATGAGCACGGAGCAGAACGAGGCGCAGGTTGGTCTGATTCAATAACAGTTACCATGTTAAACAATGCTCCTGGCAAATCAAGCACTCCAGCAGGTCTAGCATCTGGATATACGTCAATATTGTATAGTTATTCAACATCTGCAACAGATCCAGATGGAGACCAAATCTACTACTGGTTCGACTGGGGAGACAATACAAACAGCGGATGGGTGGGACCATATGCCTCATGGTCAACAGGCACCGCATCTCACTCATGGGGTTTAGCTGGTAACTATACTATCAAAACTAAATCAAAGGATGAATTTGAATTAGAAACCGATGCAGGATGGTCGGACCCTTTAAACGTTACGATATCCTCCGGTCCATCTGAAAACCAAAAGCCTAAAGTAAGTTTTACTTACACTCCAGCTAGCCCTATAGTAAACACCACGATTACCTTCACAGATACCTCTGTTGACTACGATGGCTCCATTGCAAATTGGACTTGGGAATTTGGCGATGGAAATATTGACTATACTCAAAATCCAACACACATATACAATCAATCAGGCAACTATATCGTAAATCTTACTGTTACTGATAATCAAAATGCAACTAATTCTACCGAAAGTACAATATCTGTTTCTCTTTCTCCATCACCAAACATAAGCTGGGGAAAAACAAAATACGTCACACTTACAAGCAATCAAAAAAACAGAGGTAATAATTATCTAGTATGGAAAGGTGCAGCAATTAATGCGAGCGATCTTGCCGAAAAAATATCACTTTCCACCGGAGAATCTATCAGTATTTTCAGCAAAAATAATGGGATATGGCAAACTTATGTAGTTGGTATTTCAAGCTCACCTGATGATTTTTACATTATGCCATTAGACATCATTAATATTCATTGCAAGTCAACAAAAACCGTCTCGTTAGACATCTCTCATGAAAATTCCAAACTATTGTCTGTAACAATTAGTTTTATCTCCAGCTCAGAAAACCATAATAGCAACAATGGATACAACTTCTTTCCATGGGCAGCAAGTCAAATAATATCTATCGAAGAATTTGTTAGAAACTATGGTCTTCTTGGAAAAGATATTGAAATCAGTATCTATGATATTTTGAATCTTAGATGGAAAGCCTATAATCCTTCATTACCTTCCTCCTTTAATGAGAATTTTACTATCCAATTGTACGATATTATCTGCATAAAAATGACAGAACAATCTGAAGAATATGTTATTACGATTACTTGAGGAGATTGATAAAAGTGATAGTATTAAAAAGTTCCATTCGTCGGCATCTGAGTATCATTATAACAAGCTTCATCATAATTTCATCGTCGTTAAGTTTCTGTTACACTCCTAATGTTAAAAGTGTCGCTATACCAGGCCCATTCTATGTTCGTGGATATCTACATAACTCTAGCAGTAATCCTATCCCATCTGGAGTAACTGTCACAGCAACAAATACCAATAATAGTAATTCAGATACAACAACTACTTTGTCGAATGGTGCATTTCAAATAGATGTTGGCAAGGATGGTCTAGCATCAGATTGGGGAAATCAGATTGTGATTAACTGTAGTGCCTACAGCGAAGTAGGGGAAAATGCGACAGCATACTTGGATAAAAATGATACCTTTGCATGGTGCAACCTCTCAGGAACTACCAAACTTGAACCAGAAAACCTATCTATTGGTATAACACCTGCGTCTTGGAATGCTGGTACACTTGGCTACGGCAGCTACAACAGTACTACTGATTCTTATTTTAACCTTTCAAACGAGGGAAATACAAAAATAAGTATAATGATTCAAGGAGAAGACATTTCATATGGAGATGATAATTCATGGAATCTCACATCAACAACAGCTCTAAATAACTATACAATGGGGTATAAAAAAAGCGGTGCAGGTAGTTGGACGAACATCAATGTTACCAATGACAGCTTTGTTACTAATCTCCAGTTCGCCTCATCTTATTTTACATATACCTATTGGCAATTATTCGGTTTTAACTTTTCCATGCCAACTGACTCATCTCCCAAACCAAGTGGCAGTCAACAATTTAATGTTACGTTCTGGTCAATAAAAGCATAATGATATTGTGTGTACAAGAGGATAAAAACTATGATGAGAACATTAAACTATTCAGGAAATGTTCTTTCCGTAAGTTATATTGGTGAGGGGAAAGGGTAATCATGAAAAATAAAGCGATTTTGGTTGTAATGTTCCTTTTAGCTATACCTTTTATCTCATCTTCATGTGATGCAAATGTTTCTGTAACACCAACTGAGATATATTTGAATATATCAGATATCTATGTCTGGGGCAATACAAGTAGAAAAATCACTGTCATAAACGACAATTCTTACAACATATCTGTAAAGTCTTGGATGAATCATCCGGATATCATCGAATGGATGAGACCAAACCGAACCCTAATCGAAAATATTTCATGGATTACAATAGAACCATCTCAAGCTATTATACCTGCAAATTCAAGCCGCGATTTTTACATATATTTTGATATTCCAAATGAGACCAAAAACCAAACATATGACAAACACTGGGAGATTTGGGCAGCGGTTAAAGCTGAAGGCACTGGGAATTTCTCATCTTCATTCAATAAAGGATATCTTGTAAGGGTGTATGTTGATATACCACCTTTGCCGGAAGAGCCTTCTTCATCCTTAGACCAGATATTTTATGATACTCTATTTGCAATTGGCGTAGCCGTAATATTGACAATTGCCTTCTTCTTTTTTAGGGAACGAAAGAAACGTAAGAAGGAGTGAAATAATTTTTTGAGGGATTATTTATATACTAGTTATTTCAAATTATCTAATTATCTATATTTTTTAAAACAAAGTATTTAAATACTATATTGCCTTAGATGTGCTTATGAAAAACGACGAAAAGATTGTAAGAAATATCTTAGAATCTTTCAAAGATAAACTTGTCTCTAAAAAACAACTAGAAAGAGTCTTTAGTGATGTATTGCAAGACAAATATTCTGAAAATATCATAGTGAATTTAAGACAAAACAGAGATATTCTTTACGTTTTCAAAGGATATTATTATTTATTAAGTTCAAAAGAAAAAGAAGGATCTTATACTGATTATTCTACAAATGAAATGGTGTATACGATTCTTAATAAATTAAATATTAAATGGTATCTTGGACTGTATAGTGCTCTTGAAAGAAATAATATTATATGGCAAGGAATTGTAAATCCAACTATTGTGAATTCTGAACTTTCTGGTGAAAAGAAGATCCTTGAAGTAAAATATCAGTTTCATAAAATGAAAAGAGAACTCCTTAATTTTGGACATATTAAGAAAATAACTAAAAATAGAATTACTTTTTATTATTCAGATCCAGAGAAAACCTATGTTGATTTTGTTTATTTTAATAAAACACCTCCTTCAGAATTATCTGCTTTCAAGACCAATGAAAATATAAGGCCATATCTTAAAAATTATCCAAAAAATTTTAAAAAGAAGGTATTGTATCTATGAATAGGCCTAATTTTAAAAAATATATATCCTATGTCAAAGAAAAAAGAAAGTCAAATATTGAAGATCATCACATTGAAAAGGATTATTTCATCTCATTATTTCTTTCAACGTGGCAAAAACTAAAAGATGCTGGAAAAGTACCTCATCTAGATAATCTGATTTTTAAGGGTGGAACATTACTTGCTAGAAATTATTTGGATTATCCTAGAATAAGCGAAGACATCGATTTTACCTATGAGTGCTCTAATGATTTGAGAAAAATAGAGAGCAAAAATAAAAGAGAAAAAGCAATATTAAAACAAATTGCACCAATTATTGAAGATGTTAAGCTGATATGTGATACTGCTAAATTTGTTTTTGATACCAATAGGAGAAATCGTAAATATGTACTTGTCAGGAATTCCCGAGCAGTGTATATTCTAAATGTTTACTATGAATCTTTCATAACCGGTGAAGAAACCCCTATTAAAATTGAATTAAACTTTTTGGAACATATCATTCATGATTATTCTGAATTAAAAATAAATAATATTGTCGATCAGGATTTAATTTTGAAATCCATAGGTTATGATCTGTCAAATCTAAAAATAAATACCTATCATTTGGATGAAATAATTATTGAGAAATATCGAGCTATTCTTACGAGCGATAAGCTAAAAGAAAGAGATGTTTTTGATTATGAATAGGCTGGGAATACTGCGCGGACTGAAACGATAGTGTAAGGCCCGCA
>CAZYFW010000110.1:0-4795 GCA_964646685.1 uncultured Thermoplasmatales archaeon | reverse complement strand
CATTTCTTTTTCCGATCCAGTGAATCTGCTTCTACGCCTCGCTCAATAAAATCACCAGTTGCTTTGTAGATGTCAGGCAAAGGCCGCTGGATGCCATCATAGATATTGGTCAACAATCCGGGACCCAACTCCACTGAAAGAGGCATACCTGTAGAAACTACCTTTTCACCTGGTTTTAAACCATTGGTATCTTCATAGACCTGAATGATGGCATTATCCTTATTTAAACGAATGATTTCGCCAATGAGATTCTCATCTCCAACCCGCACCACATCGTACATTTTTGCTCCACGCATACCGTCCGCCTCAATGACGGGGCCAGAGATTCTGACAATTTTGCCTTCTAATGTTTTTTCAGACATGTGTTTTTCCTCCAAATTTATCTTTATTTGTTAACTTCAACTCCAACTGCTTTTTTTATCAATTTTGAAACATAATCTACATGGTCCTTTTTTCTTCCATTCTTATCAGGGATTTCGATAATGATGGGAATTGCATGTCTCAATCTATAATCGTTCAATGCTCTGCTAATCTGTTCGGCAATAGATTCAGTGATAAATATGATTCCAACATCATCTTTTTCAGCAAGTTGATTCCACATATCACGAGCATCTCCATCTGGAATATATGCATCTTGTATACCTGCAAGCCGTAGACCAACTGCTGTATCTTTATCACAAAGTGCCGCTAGTTTCATGCGCTTGCCTCCGTAATGAAAAAAGTTTTTATCAAATCAGGTGAAAGGTTTTCACCAATGCCTTTTGCAACAATCTTTAAATTTTGTATCTCAAACTCTTTTGAAACGATAAATCGGATGGTAGGACCAATGTTAATGTAATTTTGAATAGAGATGTCCTTTACTAACTTCAAAAACAATCCGTCAAGAGCATCCTCTAAAACTTGTGCAGATTCTTCCTTTGTATAGTCCTCTATCGCGTCTTTTAATACTCCATAATATGAGGTTCCCTCAAGACCAGATATCACTTGAGAGACACCATCAACGTCAGCTAATTCGTTAAATTTCCAAGAAGCAAATTCCTGTCCTTCACCAAGAAACAGTTTCTTGCATGACTCCAGATCATATCCAAGTTGTTTTGCACGTAACAGCGTTTTAATGTTGATGATATCAAGCATACGTTTGATGAATGTCTGTTTTCCTTGTTCACATTTATACGGAACAGTTGTTTGTTTAAATCGATCGATTAGATATGTGTCTATTGATGTATCAATAGCTAAAAAGTCAACGGTTTCTTCAGTTAATGCATCGGCGATCTCCTTGCTGAATCCATATGGTTTGAGTAAAGCTGGCAATTCTTCTTGTTCAACATCATTCATTGCTTGTAAAAGTGTTTTTGTATTTGGAAGAAGGGCTTGATCAACACTTGAATATTCAATTGGTATGCCGTTAAATTTTCTTTTTAGTTCACGTTTAATTAAGTATATATCCAATTTTTCAAGATAAACGTCGTAAAATTCTTGCATCTTCTTTGAACTGTCCTTGCGCATCATATTGATAGTTTTGATAAAGTGATCATCTAGCGCTCGTTGTACATCGTATGTGGTTTCGCCTCCAATGTTATAATCTTTTAATGAGTTAAGCGTGTCTTTAAATCCTGAAAGATCCTTGCTTTGTAAAACACTGCTTAGTTCTTTTTCTTCGATAAATGGGTTTCCCATAGCTTCAAATTTAGCATTTGGATAAACAAATTTGACATAGGTGGAAAACGGACGTGAGATAATTGCCATAGCCCCGGCTATTATTGCAATAATGATTACCCAGAAAGGATAATTGTTGGGGTCAAAGATTATCTCAAACAAGTTTATCTACTCCGTTTTTATGAGAAAAGCAGCCTTCCCACCTTTATTCGAATCTTGTCTTTCTCCCGTTTCAATATGCCATCAAATGTATAGTCAAGAGTAATTCGTCTGTTGCCAGCTGTAAGGACTATACCTCCAGAAGATTCTACCAAACCACTTACTTTCAAACCAATTTTTTCAGCGATTTGTTTGTCTATAGCTCTAGATGTAGTTACTGTACAATTCTCGCCTAGTTTTTTGGCTCCATCATTCATCAGTTTAGTTACGATGTGCTTGTATTTTTGCTCATCAAGTATTGATAGTTCGTGTTGCGCCTTTACAAAGCATTCGTCAATTATTTTTCCTTTTGCCTGCATTATTTCTTTTTTCGCGTCTTGATGTGCTTTTGAAATCAGAATCTTTTTGATACTTTCGCTTTCTTTTTTACCATTAGCAATTATTTTATCTGACTCTTGCTTTGCTTCATGCTTTGCATCATTTAGAATACTGCTAGCCTGTTTTTCAGCATCGTTGAGGATTTGTTTTACCTCATTCTGTGAATCCTTCTTTATCTGCTCAATGATTTTTTCTGCTGACATGTTCCTTCCAATTATAGAAGACCTAATCCAGTCATTAGAAGTATGCCGACAAGCAATCCAAAAATAGCAATTGTTTCTGGCATAACAGTAAATATTATACCTTTTGATGCCACTTCAGGGTTTCTGCCTACTGCACTTATTGAAGACGATGCAACCATACCTTGATTAATAGCAGATATTCCAGTAAGCCCTACTGCGAACCCTATCCATACGGCACCCATGGCCATGAGTGAACTAATTTTTGCATCCCCAGCACCGCCAAGCAGGCCAGCACCCATCATTAATAAAATGGCTGTAAGTAGCCCATATACAGATTGAGTCATTGGCAATACTTGGAGAATTAGACATTTACTGAACAGTTCAGGTTTTTCTGCAGTAACTGCCACTGCTGAAGATCCTGCAAGTGCAAGACCAATTGCAGATGCTATTCCTGCTATACCTATTGCCAGTGCACAACCAAGTATAATTAGTGTTTTGTTTTGATTGCTTTCTTCATCTGTTATTTCTTCTTGGGCACATGCTAAGCTTGCAGAAAACACAAATATCACTGCAAGTAACATTGCCAATATTGCTGCTTTTCTCTTTATTTTCATATTTTTCCTCCATTTTTAGTCTATTTTTTCATCTTCTATTTTCGTATATTTTCTATTAATTTTAAAGGGGGCAAATTTGTGTCCGCCGCCCTCGTAAAACCGATTAAAAAATTCAACATATTGAAGTCTAAGCGAATGAATCCCTGCACCAAGTGCTTGCAATCCTAAATTAACCATGTGGGCAATAATTAGTATAATTATCATTATTACAATTCCAACAACAGGAATCATATTGCCTAAAAGTTGAGCAACAACGTTAAATGCTAGTGCCATTCCTGTCGTAGCGAGACCTAAAGCAAGTAAACGAGCATATGAAAGCCAATCACCGACGTATCCAGTTATACCAAAGAATCCGATTGGACCTGCACTGATAAATAGTTGAATTAGTCCTATAACAACTAAGACCGCTGCAATATAGATTAGATTCTCAGATAATTGGAAATCCAACATCGAGTAAGCGATAAGCATTCCACCTCCAAGCTGAAGTGGAATCCAGCAAAGTCGTGCAGTTAGAAGTTCTTTGTATTTTTTTGCTTTAAAGGCCTGAACAATACCAAGTAGAATCCCAACGTTCAAGTGAATAAGCCCAAATATCAAAGCAACCACAAGTATCGTTATCGGATCTTTTATTGAGTTGACGGGTAATTGTACACCGCCAATATTAACACTATACAAAAATTCAGTTGGATCGCCATAAACAAATCGTGGAATAAAATCTCCAAAGAAACTGTTTGTTAGAAAGCCAACAACAGTCGTTACTAGACCCATCCAGAAACCCATAAAGGACCAGCTACGGATCATATCGCTATATTTTCCAAATTTGAAATATCCAAACAAGGATAGTGTCAAAATAATAAGACCATACCCGGCATCACCAAGCATGACTCCAAAGAACAAAATAAAGAAAAAACCCATGATAATTGTAGGATTTAATTCATTATATTTTGGAGTTGCAAACATTTCCAAGAGGCCTTTGAATCCTTCCGCCCATTTGGGTGTTTCAATATGTGTTGGTGGGTTGTCAGGATTTGCTGATGGGGTTGCAAACTCACAGATCACATGACCCCTTGAAATGCCAGTAACTGCATCTTTTAATGCAATCTTATTTCTTTCCAATACCCAACCCTTGATGATATAGGTAGAACTAGTTTTTGTAAAGTTCTTAGAAACCTCTTTACGTACCCTCTCAAGTCTAATTTCTTCTCTAATGGCAAGTAAATCATTAAATTCTTTTTCGGCAAACTTGCGCAAATGGGAAATGATTTTTTTCTTTTCTTTATTTATGGCAATCTCTTCTTTTTTTAGTAATTCTAAAACATCTTTAGGCGAACCGGATAACTCTCCAAAATCAAACTCAGTAACTTTTTCTCTACAGAGTTTTTCTATAAATTCTTTTTCTGTGATATGCGAAGCAATCAAAACAGCCCATTCTGTCTTTTTTCCACTTCCAAATTGTTGAGAATAAATTGTTGCATGGTCATTCTGCTCAATCTTTTTTTCTAAATCAGCCAAATTAGATGTCTTACCAGCTTTAACAATAACATAATCAGTTTCACTAATATCTGCAATATCTAATTCAAAATCTTTGAGATATTCCACCTGTTCTAAATAAAGCTTAATCTGTTCTTTTTGTTCATCAAGTTCATTTAGTCGCTGTTCGTGATTAAGAATCTTTTTTTCTATCTCGCTAAGTACGCCTTCAGTATAAGAATAAATTTCTTCTAGAGATCCTTCTTCAACTGTCTTGATTTCTAGTAGCTGTGGATGAAGCAATGCCTTTATCCCGCTAGGTTTGGCTAGGGCTTT
>CAZYFW010000109.1:0-4826 GCA_964646685.1 uncultured Thermoplasmatales archaeon | reverse complement strand
TCGTAAAGCATCCAACCAGACCACGCATCATCATAGTAATAACCATACTCAATGGTAATATCACATTCGCAGCAACCAATGTCGGTTGCACTCAAAGTGATTTCTGTGTCAGTTGTGATACAATAATCATTGGTATCAGGTATCTGATGCTTTGGGTCACCTACTGTTTTGGTTATCTCAGGGGCACTGCTATCAACGTAGAAGGTTTCGTTATCAAATGCTTGGTTACCAAGGCAGTCGTAGGCTCTTACCTCCAGGTAATGCTTGCAATCCTCACCGAAGCTAATTCCATCAATGTAGGGCATCCACGGCGTCCAAACACCATCGTACCAGGTTCTGTATTCAAATGTAAAATCTTCGCATGGGCAACAACCCTGATCAATGGCTGATAGAGTGATCACAGTGTTTTGGGTTACGCAGTAATCATCGGTATCATCAATCTGATAACTTGGTTCGCCAACAAATTTTATAATTTCAGGAGGTTGGTTGTCAACGTAATGTATAATATTGTGTGTCTCTTCTGTGTTGCATAGCGGGTCTTTTGCAAAGAATTCTAGGTAGTGTACACATTCCTCGGTGAAGCTGAATGTTTTTGTGTAATCATACCAGTATACGCCCTTCCAGAATGAGCGTGAATCACTTTCGGTGTATACGCCATAGTTACCTAGTCCAGTTTCTGGATTTGGGTACCATTGACCGTCATTGTAGACTCTGAAGAACGTCATTGTTTGCGGATAGATACAAGGCGTAGTTCCAACGTTGTTTGTGTTTATTGTTATAATTGTAGTTGTATTTACACAAATTTCATCTTCATCTTCAATGCAGTAGTTCCCATCGTACGAAAGATATGTCTCTGGTGCTGTTACATCGATTTGATGGTATTGCTTGTTTGGTGTTTCAATACCAAGTACGACGTCATAATTACCCATATCATCAAAAACTCGGTATGAGATGTAGTGTTCACAGTCTTCATCAACATTGATTCTGATAGACATTTTTCCGTCAGTTATATCGTAATCGCCAACACCATCATCATAAACAGTACCGCTTTGATACAATTCATAGGTGGTAGGTGATGTTATTCGGTGGATAAACCAGTCAATTCTTGCAACACCTGATCCATCAAGTGTACACCCGAGGTCTGTTGCATTAACTACTTTATAGGTACACGCGCCCATCCATGTGTTAGTCGGATCTGTTGGACCCATGATATACCAAGTTGATGTTGGTGGGGTGCAATCAACGATAAAATCAACATACTGACCACCAGAAAGCGGTGATCTGTGACCAAGATAATCGTAACACCAATAGTGAATCTCATGCCAGCATGTTTCGTCTTCGTAGAATTGAACGGAAATTCTCCCAGGTGTTGGATCTGCATCAGATGCATAGGCATTTCCTGGTACTACTACATTATCTTGAACTGTTGTATAAGGGACACTGACATGAGGCCAGCTACCATAGTTTTCTCCCCATTGTATATAGTAGGTAAGGTTTTTGGACCCTATTCCAGCATCTGTTGAATTAAGATAAGTTAAGGTATTTCCCCCAATCTTTGTATACCATTGGCCGTTACCTGAATAGTAGTATTGTTCTTGTGGTTTGCCGAATTCTAGTGTTTGGGGTGGGCCCTGTGTATCAATTTTTACAATATTGGAGTAGATCCCTTCGTTACCACACATATCATATATGCTGAATTCTACAATATTTTGATCTTTTGAATCTTGGTTAAATGGAATATCATACACGCTAATTGTTTCGTATGAGTTTGTACCATCAATGCCGGTGCAGCTTGCAGACATCCAGGAGCTCCATGTTGCGCCACCATCTATTGAATATTGGTATTCTGCTGTGGAGACGTCAAGTCCGCTTTCAAGGTCTTTTACTTCTACGCTAACATCAGGTGTTTGATCTGTAGTCCACCAGTCAATGGGCATGAAATTCTGCCAGTAATTTGGAATTATTTGTTCACACTCAATTGAAACTAGGTAGTCTTCTACTTCGCCATCCATTGCCAGTCCCGTGTAGGATAATCCACCGGCTGAGCTAAATCGGAAGCGCGCATACGTTGTTCCCAAAGTTGTTGATTTTGGTACTGGGAATGAAAGTGCATTGCTTCCAGCACTCAATGAGTAGCTTGTGAAAATCTGTTCGCCTGCATCTGCCCAGTCACCATCAATATTAAAGTCAATCCAAGCATCCAGTTTACCTGCGGCGGATGCGACTACGTCAATATTAGCGGTTACACCTAGTTGTAGTGTAGGAATAGTTACACCATCCTCGTCATCTATATTTGTTGTATCGTCACCCAACGCATTAGCAGTTGGTTGTCCATCTAGTTCAGAGTCTATTGAAGCACCAAGGTAAAAAGCGTTTGCTTCAACAATGGTATGTTGTGCTCCATTGTCTGCAAGAAGTGTTGGATAAGGTGCAGGAGCATCACCAAAGTCATATTCAAATTCACCGGTAGGCATTGGTGCTGGTGCCGTTACATGTGTAGAAAACACTGCCACTGCTAAAATCGCGGTCATCAGCATACACAATGCTAAGATACTAGCGCCGAACATTTTACCAAAACTATCTTCATTTCTAAATAACTTATTTTTCATATTTTTTCCTCCAAATTACAACTTATTCAATCATATTCTGTTTTAGAAGAACCTCTTCGTCCCCCATTTCCGTGAATCTCACGGGAACACTTCTGTCACTTTATATTACAACGATTTATAAACGTTTCGCCAAGAAATTTTTATAAATATAATTTTTTAAAAATTATTTATCATATAAATCTAAAAAAGATTATTTGCTATACGATTTTGTCACATGAATTTATCATTATATATTTAGAAAAAATGCTTTAAGTTGAGTGCAATTATGTTTTTTATCCAATGGCTTGTATGATGCAATCATATGAGAGCATGGTTGCTACATATTTTTTAATATAAATATTCACAAATAATTATTATACGTTAAATTAGAAGATTAGATAACAAGAAAGTAGCGTGAGATTTCAAGGGAAGAACGCGGTTATTTTTTGTGCGAGTTTTAGTTTTTTTCTTTTAGCAGTTTTGGTAGTTGTCAATATCTTTGATTGTATCAAATCTGATATGATTCTATATTTGGTCATACGGCTTAAGTCAATATTCAGACCAAGTTGGTTGCAAAGATCGTCTGTTGTTTTGATGACGTTTTCAATGCTTCTGCTTGTTTGGTTTTTATATTTTAGAAAGATAACAGTGACTAGACTGGCATAGGTTGACGATTTCGTAAGTTCTTCCTCCAGTTTTGTAACAAATATGTTACAATATTTTTTGGTTTTGTATCAAATATGATACAAAATTTAGGCCAATATTTTTGTATCATATATGTTACAAATATCTGGAAGGGTGTTTGTGTTTATAAAATAAGCGGGAAGTTTGTTCTATTTTGGTCTAGAGTTTGATAATCTGATTCTCAATATATGGATTTTTTACAAGTTTATTTTGACATGAGCAGACAGATAGATTTTCATTAAAAAGCGAAAAATTAAGTAAAATAGTTTATTTTCTATACCTTTTCGTTGACAATCTTTTTTGTTTTGTCTAGAAATTGTTTGGCAAAGTCGTATACAAACTTAGCTTCTTCTATATCTATTAGTATTCCACCATACTGAATGTTATGTCTTGAAATTCTAATCTTATCAAACGTGTTTAACAATTCAATGAGTTCATAATTATTTTTATAAAGCTTTTTTAAAGCCAAAATAACACAGATATGACTTCGTTCAGTATATTCTTTTTTAAATAGTAAAGATCGGGCTGAATGAAAAATTGAGTTATATGACGCTATTTCAGACATTTCAAATTCTTCAATTTCAAAATTTTTCTTGGCAGATGTTAGGAACCTTTCAGCAATTTCCAATGATTTTTTCACTCGCCCTACGGCAGATTTATCTTGTCTTATAAGTCCTTTTGATAAACAATCTTTGAAGTTCATATTTCAACCCCTTTTATAATAACGTGGTTTCTAATTATGTTTTTTACAAAATGATCATTATCTTTTTTCAATTTCTCCCATTTTATAATTGGGATAACATTAAGTTGAATTTCCTTATCTGTCTTCTTCATGATATCAACAACTAGTTCTCTTTTTACATTTTTTTCATCACCGATGATTAGAATATCAATATCGCTTTTTTCATCATAATTTCCAGATGCATAACTTCCATAAATGGCAATAGATGCACATTCTTCTGCTATTTTTTCTATATTCATTTCTGCAAGTAGATTTGCAAAATATGCACGTTTCATTTCTCTCACTCTAAAATTGTCATTGTTAGTTTTAAAAATGTGCATGTTTCCTTTTATCTCTCTTATTATTATCCCTTCCTTTTCAAAAATATCACAATAGATTTTTACACTTCTAGGACTAATTTGAAGTTTCCTCGCCAATACGTTTAGGTATGTTTCTTCTGTTGGATATTTTAAAAAATATTCCAATATTTTAAATCCTACAAATTTTCTGAAACTAGTAAGCATATTACAGTAAACTATCGTTTACTATATTAAACTATCGTTTAATTAAATAAACTTTTAAGGAGATTGATAATCAACATTCTATAGGTGAATTTTCCTTCTTTAAAAAATAGATGAATGTTTTGTATCAAATATGATACAAAATTTGGGTTTAATTTTTGTAACAAATATGTTACAAATATATGGAATGATGATTGGATTTATAAAACATGCGGGAAGTTTGTTCTATTTGGATTTTGTAAATGACTCTAAAAAATATTCAGCTAAATCATTTATTGATATAAGATGGAACATTTAGAGCATTACTAAGAA
>CAZYFW010000108.1:0-4933 GCA_964646685.1 uncultured Thermoplasmatales archaeon | reverse complement strand
ACAATTACGAGTATGCCAATAATAACTGCGAGATATTCTAACCAGAATGGCATTGGCTCTTTCTCGTTTGGATAACCGGTTGCACCAAATGGCATGTGACCATCAACATCTAATTCTGCATCGTATCTTAGTGGTTGTACATCCTCAAGTTCCCAGTGGTTTCTAGCTTCTTCATCCCATTCTGTACTTGGAACCCATATTCTTAAATTTGGATCGGCAAACAAAACCATGTTTTCAGCGGTATCCCACCACCAGATTCTATCTTCATTTTCTTCGAATAAATATTTTACCCCTATATCGCCTAAGCCTTGAGTATATGTTTCTCCAACAGTTTTCCCAAGTGCATAATCTCTTGGTATCTGCTGGCCAGGATATCCAGCCCAGTAAGACGTAGACCACGGGTCACACTCTTGGAGAACAGATCCATGGCGCATTAGTGATATTTGAAGATAATTACAACCTATCAGACAGGAACCGGCGTGGAAGTCCATAGAATGGAGATTTTCTAGCTTGTCGTCGACTTCTGTAGCAGGGTGAGAAAAACCAAATTTAGTTGCCATACCTGTTAAACCATATGGCCCTATAAGTCCATCAAAGTAATTTTCCCTATTACCTAAAAGTTTAAATAAAGGTATATTTGTTGGTACAATATCAAGTCCTGTTTTAAATATTCCACCGTTCAGTGGACCATCAGGGTTTCCAATTCCTAGAAGTCCAACTAAAAAACCAATTTCAGAATTCAAAGTCGCAGAGTCTGGTTCTTTTGTGCTTCCCCAAAGCATATCATAGCCTCTCCAAGGATTTGGTTCATATGGGTTGGATCCTGTTACTGCACCCGAGATTTTACCAATTATGTTTGCTAAATTCGGTGGAACATTCATTACAGCTAAATTATCACTTATGGGTGTCCACCATGCAAGCACACCGCCTTGTGAACTGTCACCATGTAGTACCATATACCAACTTATGACGCCTTGGTTTAGATTATCTATTGTAACCTCAAAGTCTGTGGAGAAAGCATTCGAATAGCCGGCTTTTGTCGCATAAAATGGAGCAATTTCTGATTCACTCAAATCTGGAAGAAAGCTACCTACTATACCTTCAAATTTTTCACGAACTCCTTGATCAATTTCTTCACCAGAGATATCTACACCGGGGGTATGGCCTGTTCGGGTTTGATATGTAATTCCCCAATAGTTTGAAGCTCTTTCATTAAACCGGTGGGTATAACAACCATAAGTATGAAGTACTGGGTAATCAAATTCTTCAACCCTGGAAGGTTTTGTTATTTTTAAATTACTTAAACCGGGTGTACTTGGAGATAGTCGTCCCCATAAACGTTCTAAAGGACGTAGCAAACTTGATTGAACTCTTTCACTTTCGCTTCCTGTTTCTAGTTTTACCGCTCCGTTAAGTGCAGGGTTTTGGAATATTAGTCCAGGATAATAAATAGATCTAGCAATCTGGTTAGAAGCATCTACAGGCGTTCCAATTATTATCCCAGGATTTCCAACACCTGCAAACACGCGACTCCAGGTAGGACCAATTTCATATTGTCCTGCAACGGTAAGTATTGATTCGGGCCCTTCTTTGTCAAAACCATATTCATCTAAAAAGTCATATACTCTATTACCTGTTAAAAACATACAAGCAATTGGTGGTAGAATATATCCAGGTGCATTTTTTCTCCAGAAATTCCCATGCCATGTTATCGCTCCAGATAATTCTGGGTGATTATCAACCAATAACAGCGGACTACCGTGGTATGCAGCTGCATATGCGGCGGGTCCAAAATGAAATGCTTTTTCAAATTCCCCACCAGGTTTTAATTGACCCGCTTTGCTATTATAGTACCAGTAACTCCATGGATCAATTGTTGAAAATATTACATCGTTACTACCGGTATGTTCCATAATTGTAGTATATATGCTCTTATATTCAGTGTAATGTTCATTTATTTCTGCAATGTTCATCAATTTATTTTTTACCTCTTCTGTCAAATATCCGCCAAGATCAACTATACAGATATTTTCTACTCCTAGTTTATATAGTGCATCGCTTGTACAATCTGGTAATTTATCTGGTTCAGAATACAAAAGCGGTTGGTTTTTTATAGATCCAAGTATGGCTCCTTGGCATGCTGATGCTATTAAATCTGCTTCTTTGCGAGTTGTATTTTGTTGCCAGTTATATTCAACAGTAAAATCTATTGGTGTTGCAATATCATTAAGCGCATATACAACAATCTTATAATGTTCACCTTCTAAACCTTCCCCTATCTGATCAAGATGGATTTCCTGAGAATTGGTATCTTTCACCATTACAGAGTCAATTTCTTCACCACTTAGACCAATCAGCGTAAAACCAAGATCAACGTTTTCATTATCCCATGAGAGTTTAAAGTTTGAATCTCTGCACCCAAATGGCGGAAGCTCTGGTATTTCAAGTTCTACACCTGGATATTTAGTAATGTCAACATTAAAACTAGTTACATCAAAAAGTAAATTTTTAAATGCATCTTTAAATGAACCATATCTTACAATCTTTCCTTTGCCTAAAGGCCCATTATTTATGATAGATTCATCTCCTCCTTCTGTTGGCATATTTGTAACACTAAATCTCCACTCTCCAGGATTATAAACATACGATGAGCATTCTTCGTGCGGACCACCAGTGATTGCCATATCAGACGCAGCAGCAGTTTGAAGCCAATCGCCCTCATATTTACAATAAATTTGAATATCTGGATCAACTGAAGGAAGTGTTATCCCCATTGCTCCTCCAAAACCAGGAATCTTATTGAGCCCTCCAAAATTAATGATAAAAGCTGCATACCATAAGTCTGCCTCAACATATTTATATTCATTTTCTACAGTAAAGTATTCATATTCTGGAGCAGGGCCATAAGGACGTTTTATCGTAAAGCTATCTGTACCAACCTCCCCCGAGATTTCACCTTTCACAGAGCCGCTTATTGGAGCGTCTTTTGGTTTTTCAAAATCTTTTTCAATAACAGCAATGACTGCATTATCAGAGTACGACCATTCATCTAAAGCAATTTTACTTGCAACATCAAATGGGTCATCACTATCAATAAATGTAATTTCACTAGATCTCCAATCACGCTCAAGGTCGCTTTCGTGAACATTAATTGCTGTAATTTTATCCAATTTACCATTACAATAGCTCATCCAATCTTGCATCAGGTAATGTGTACCGTCATAATCGTCTAAAAATCGATATTTTTCCTCATCAGGATATGTGTTATCTGGCTGGTAGAATAAAAGTGGACTTGAAAATAAAGTTTTGCCATCGCTAAATACAGATGCAGGAATCGATGCTAAATATGCATAATCATCAAGATAACTTTCGGTATCAAATTCTACAAAAGTTACTTTTTTCAATGGTTTGAACGGTTGCCATGGAATTCCTTTTTCAAAACCTGCAATTTGATCAATATTGGTTGATGATATAACAGGTGCAATAACTGTAAATAGCAAAATTGCGATTAAAAACAATGCTCCAAAACTACCAGACTTAATTCTATTTTTTATCATTAATGATTTCCTCCTAAGATGCTATTTTGTGTTAATACATTAACCAATATTAACTAGCTTTATTAATATTTTGCTAATTATTAATATTATGCTCTTAATATTCGAGCATTGTTCGTGACAACATGTTATTATATTACCACATATAAATAATTTTCTTTTGATATTATTATTTTTAATTATAGTATTATTAGCGATATATTAATATGATATATTAATATATTATATTGGGGCAGTATAAGTATATTTTGTTGGCATTATAATAAACAGCGGATCTTTTTAATGTTATTCGGGAAAATATGTTACATTTATAACAGAAATAGTTATCTTTGTTAATATTGGGAATTAAACTTATTATTTGAAAACATTAATATCATCTGGTTAATTTGTTAATGATTCTGCTTCAATACACATTACAAATTAAATTATCAAGAAAGGTAATTAATAAAAATATGTATAAGTATGACCAAATAAATACATATGAAGTCTAAGCTACGTAAAATTCTTCAGAAACAAAAATATGCAATAGTAGGCGACCATTCTGGAGTAAAACTTTGTCATTGGATGAGGCAGAGTCTCCTATTCAAAAGAGAATGTTATAAACAAACGTTCTATGGAATCCAATCCCATCGATGTCTACAGATGACGCCAGCGATAAATCAATGCACACAAATGTGTCTATTTTGCTGGAGACACCAAGGATTCACGGAAAAAAGCTTTAAACATGTAGATGAACCTGTATTTATTTTAGAAAAATCGATCGAAGCTCAACGTAGGCTCATAACAGGTTTTAAAGGAGATGGCAGATGCGATCAGGAAAAATGGAAAGAAGCTAATAATCCCAATATGGTCGCCTGTTCATTATCTGGTGAACCAACATTATACCCAAAGTTAGGAGACTTTTTTGAGGAATGCCACAAACGCAATATGACAACATTTCTGGTGACAAATGGTACAAATCCAGAAGCATTGGAGCAAATGGATCCTTTGCCTAAACAGCTATATGTTTCCGTCGTTGCACCAAATGAAGAAGTCTATAAAAAGATCTGTTCCCCATTGATTACTGATGGGTGGAAAAAACTGAAACAAACCTTAGAGCTCTTACCCTGCCTTAATACAAGAACTGTAATCCGCCATACTTTGGTCCAGAGATGGAACATGGATGGAAAATATATTAAAAATTATGCCAAATTGGATGAGATAGCCTCGCCATTGTTTATTGAACCTAAAGGATATGTTTTTGTTGGCTATTCTCGTAAGCGTATGAATCTATCTAACATGCCATCTCACAAAAGTGTGTATGATTTTGGAACAAAATTGGCTGAACATTTAGGATACGAACTAGCAATGGAAAAACCTGATTCTCGGGTTGTGTTGTT
>CAZYFW010000107.1:0-4992 GCA_964646685.1 uncultured Thermoplasmatales archaeon | reverse complement strand
TTCTCGCTTTGTCAAAATAAAAATCTGCCGGGCTTAAGCCCGACAAATCCCATTGTCCCAATTATCCTCCCACAATTCAGGATAATCAGGAAGTTTAAAGTTATTAGTACCTGAAATAAAATATTTTCATAATGTTATTGCTTGATACGGTTTAGAAATTGTAACCTGCCATACTCCAAACCTAAGCCCCCAAAGAAAAAAAAATCGTACACATAATAGAATAAAAGAACAGATGTCCTTATCTATTGACGTTTTGCTTGCTTTACTTGCTGAATGAGTATAAGATAGAGGTTATGTTAACAATTTTTGCTACAATATAACTATCATTATCAAATTTATTTTTTTTGCTATTAAATGATTAATTTCTCTAACGCATTATATCCTTTAGTGGCATTTTTTTTGTCTATAATAAACGTGACCTCAACATTGACTGATATTATTTCCAATACGTTAATATCTGCCCATGCCAAACTTCGTGTAAGTTTAAATAAAACTCCTGGTTCATCAATACGTTCTTTACCTACTGTAAATGACAATGCTACGAGACCTTCTTCAATTTTTTTGATTTTTTGGTTTTGTAACAGCTTTAGTATCTTATCCTTATAACGTTCGTTAGTAATAATTGCAACATGTGTTCTTCCATAAACAACGTGTAATATGTCTCCTTTTTCAAATTGTATTAAATCATAAAATCGTTTGAGTTTATCAAATAATTCCTGGGTTCTTAGTACATTTATATCTATAATGTGTGTTTTCAGATTAACTTCTGAGTATTCTGTATTAAATTTCACTCCGTTGAATCTTGTTGTTAGCTTTTCAGCGTATCTTCGAAGTGCAGTTACTATTGCAGAATGCTCTACTTCTTTTCCCAATTCTTTTTCTAATTCTGGTTTTAGATGTTTTGCAACTGATCCATATGAGGCAATTCCTTTACTCAGTGCTTCGTGAAGATAAATTCTTTCATCTACTAATTTATTTACAATGTGACTTATAGTTGCCATATATAATAGTTATATTCTTGATATATAAAAAACCTATTGGTGTTATTTGTTTCAAAAAAATAAAAATTGGTATAAATCAAGTCAATATGTTTTTTCATACTGTTTATATAAAAACAATTTGAAACTAATCGCGTCATATTATAATTTTTTTGATTAAGATTGGGTCGCAATATTAATTTGCTTGGCCAACATAAATATAATTAGATGAAGAAAAAAAACACGCTGTTGAAACTTATGGGGGCAAAAAAGATAATGGTGCTGGTCGAAGTTATAGCGTTGATTATAGCATCTGCCTTTGTAGTTTCAATAATTGCAAGTAGCGAAAAAAATAGTCTTTAGATAAATATAAAACCATGACTCTTAAAAGGTGACAAAAATGAGGAAAAAATTAAGAACGATCAAAACAATACTTATACTGTTACCATTACTGGTAACCATTATTGCCGTTTTCTCATCATATAGTTCGGCAGCTCTAAATAGGAAAATACTTTTATATAATGAAAGTTATATATATTATTACCATAATATAGATAATGTGTATAAATTAAACGCGTTATGTGTAAGGAATGTACAATAACGTTTAAATAGGGGAAAATGTAAATAATATAGTGAAAATATAAAAATGGTGATAAAAAATGACGAAGAATCTAAGAAAATTCAAAGCAAGTCTCGTTGGATTAATAATACTTGTTAGTATTTTTGTTATGCTTGCCAGCAGTTTTTGTGTTAGTGCAGGAGCTATTGAACGTGGTACTATTATTGTCATAGAGAAAAAAGGTAGTACTAATTTAACATTGAGTCCGGGTGATCCAGTGATATTTGATTTTGATGTAACATATAAGTTAACTCCGATGATTCCTGGAACTAACTTCTTGTATATACCACCAACCACTGTCCACCTAGATGTGACTGGAGACGAGGAGGAATGGATTACAGCTACTCTTGATCGCAGTACTCTACAGATGGAACCCGATGAACCTCAAAGAGTTTTTTTAACCGTGAGTGTGACTCCTGAGGCGCCATATATCAGGGATCACGAAATAAAGATTAAAGCAACGGCTGATCCAAACCCTGTTAATTGGGCTGGATCCGAGGCTGATATCTCAGTTACTGTTACCCCTCAGTTTCTATATTTTGTTGGTGCTTATGCTGAATCGAACTATGCCCAGGTTAGTCCACCTGGATCCTACAAATTCCCTATAACTGTTGTCAATGATGCTACTTACACAGTTAAATTCTATTTTGAAACAAACGATATCCCTGAAGGCTGGGCTATTACACCGCCTAATTCCGTACCTGTTTCTGGTGGAAGTGAAAGAAAAGTAGATTTGACTGTTACTCCGCCTTACGATTTTGGGCAGCATGATGAAACAATAGGCTTTACTATAGATGTATATGCTGAACCGTTTCCTGCACCACGTGGAGATTCTTATGGATTAGCAAAAGTAGACAATTTAAATTTCCAGGTAAAAAACTTCGGATTTTCACTAGTAATTAGCGGTGCTGGTATTTTCTTCGTATTTGGCATAATTGCCGTTATAGTAATAATCATGATAGTTTTCTTTCGCTATAAATCACAAAATGGAAAAATGTTAGAGAAAAAAAAAACATTAGAGAAAAAAAAGTGAAGGAAAATAATCTGACAGATATCCCCAACGCGTTTCTTAAGGTTATAGTTGGTGCGATCGTCAGGTTTGCAGGTATTTTTAAGAGATCGGGCAAAAGGATGGAGAAACCAAAATCCAAACCTGAACCTGTTAAAACGGTGGAAAAAAAACCAGAAGAAGTAAAGGAGCCCAAAGAAGATAAAAGAGAATTATCCGACAGGCTAGCGGATATGGAAAAACTTCGTAGGGAAAAAACACTTAAAAAAATCAAACGAATACAAGAGAAACAAAGACGAAAATTCAAGTAATCGATATATTAATTATCATCTCTTTTTTTCATTTTTAGACGCTGGATTGTAAGATGAGTGTATAAGGAAAGATAGCCATCATAACGCCCACAGCTATGATAAACAGAATAATCCATACTGTTGCATTCCATCTTACGACTTTTGCTCCATCAAGTGGACCCAGAGGTAACAAGTTAAATGTTGCAAGTAATGCATTAATAAAACATATGAATAAAACAATTCGTCCTAACAATATGTCTTCGAAAAAGACAAACAGGTAGAGTGGTAGTGTAATCATAGCAATGATTATGTTTGCAAGTGGTCCAGCAACAGCGATTTTACCCATTTCAAAAGGTCTAATCTGCCCTCTGAACATGACTGCCCCAGGTGCTGCGAAAACAAAGGGAGTTAAAATTCCTAGTAACAAAGCTAGACTTAAACCTTTGGGAAACATCCTATATTCAGCCCATAAACCATATTTCTGAGCCATAAACTTATGTGAAAGTTCATGAAAGAAGAAAGCTGTTATTATTCCTAAAAATGTAAGTTGAATATAAAAAAATAAATTATCTAATGAAAATCCTTTGGTAAGGCCGTTATATATATTATTCCCGGATAATGCAAATGCAAAAGCTATTGTTAAAACACCCATTGATATCAATAGATGGGTTATCTCCATCCTGCTGAATTTTCCAGGTTTGCCCACTTCAAGAGTTCCTTTTGGAAAGTACATGTAATCTCTGGGCGGTATGTCATGAAATGAAGTGTAGACCTTTCTATCCTCGACCATGATGCTCCTGCTCAACCATATTATTAAACAAGGTTTTTTTTAAAATATCTTTGGTATTCTTTGCTCTGGTAAAGAATATCTATTTTTACAGGACTAAGTAGTCTTTACTAATTACCATATATACTACTGTAAAAAGGAGTTCAAATCTCGTTTATCTAATGGATGTAAGAATGATTGAAATAGCCTTATGTTATCGTGGATAATAGAAATTTTATGAAGTAAAACGTAGTAACATTTAGATGAAGCGGCATCAGAGTCTTTTCTTCTATATTATACTATGTTTTTATTTCTTTCTACCCTTCAAATATATAGCGTTTATTTTATCTCCTATAACTTGAACTTTCTCTACTTTAAACCCCGCTCTTTCTACGAGTAATTTAAATTCATCAGGTGAAAGATTGCCCTTAAAATAGCTAGGTGGCTTGCCCCACTTCCCGAGGTATCGTATACCCGATTTCATTTTCTCAAACCCCCCCATTCCATGCATTGTATAATCTACAAGAAGTAATAATCCATTATCCTTTAAAATCCGATAACCTTCTTTAAGAGTTGCTAAGGGATTTTCTATCACATGGATCAAATTAGCCATAAATACGCTATCAAATTTACCTGATGGAAAAGTTGTTTTTTTACAATCCGCTTTTTCAACAGTTACATTTTGCAAATCCTTTAATTGTGTTCTTGCCATTACTAGCATCTCATCTGAAAAGTCTGTGGCAGTGACATGTCTCGCATTTTTAGCTACCGCTTTAGTGAAATATCCTGCCCCACATCCAAATTCCATGAGTTCACCCAGGTCATTTTCTCCAGATAGTCTCTTAATAATCGCTTGCTGAGTGCCTATTCCAACAATATACGTTTGGTCCTCATTCAAAGTTTGAGCAAGGTTGTTCCAATACTCCTCTTTTTTATACTTTATTATGCTTTCATCTCCTTTCCGAGTATTTTATAACTCTTATTAAGATGATAAAATATTCGCTTAATAGTCCATTTTAATAATACTTCTTTATTTACTCAAGAATACTTGCAACAGACGAAAAATTCGTAAATTAGCAATTTATATCTGTTGGAGATATTATATACCAGAACCTAGAATATCTTTGGGATGATGTATGATAATGAAACAAAGGTACCAATCATGCTCCCAACATTGGCTAGTGCCACTACCATAAGCAATCGAATGACCCTGTTATTGAGAAAATCTTTTGTCGAGTCGATTTTACTTAGTCTTTGAAAGTCTTTCACCGTGGGTGTGCGCATCTTTGCTTCGACAAATCCTGCAAACCATCCTGCTGCAAGTGCAGGGT
>CAZYFW010000106.1:0-5093 GCA_964646685.1 uncultured Thermoplasmatales archaeon | reverse complement strand
CTTTTTGTGGTACCGGTGGATTTTTGATCGAGGCAGGATTGATTGGAGCGAAAGTTATTGGTAGCGATATAGAGCAGAAAATGATTGATGGCGGGGAAAAAACGCTTGAATTTTATAAAATAAAAGAGAGAGATTTGTTCTGTTCCGACATCGGAGACATTAATAATCATGTTAGAGAGGTTGATGCTGTAGCGACTGATCTACCCTACGGAAAATCAACAACAACGAAAGGAGAGGATATTCAAGGACTATATGAACGAGCATTTATGAATATAGCAGATGTATTGAAAAAACATGGAAAGGCAGTAATAGGTCTTTCAAACAAAGATATGATAGACTTGGGAAAATCTCATCTTTCATTAATGGAAGTCCATGAATGGCACGCTCATAGAAGTCTCACTAGATATTTTACAGTCTATCAAAAATAACCACAATGCTTTTACAATAGAGCATTATCTACTTTTTAGATGACGCAGCTTAATATAATATTTCTAGGAACTGGCGGAAGCTGGCCAACGATTAAACGTAACGTTGCATCAGTAGCGATAAAAAGAGGCAGCGAGGTCATCTTATTTGATTGCGGTGAAGGAACTCAACGACAGTTTCAAAAGTCGAATTTAAGTTATATGCAAATATCAAAAATATTTATTACTCATTTTCATGGAGATCATTTTCTAGGATTGCCTGGACTTTTTCAAACAATGCAGCTTAATGATAGAGATAAACCACTACATATCTATGGTCCAAAAGGAATGGGGGATCTTGTATCGGAGCTTCTCTCTCTTGGCTATTTTAGGCCCCATTATAAGATCATTGCCCATGAAATAAATGGAGGAGATGCGCTTGATTTTGATGGATATGAGATTCGTGCCATGAACGTTGAACACAACGTACCGGCGCTTGCATATGCCATTGAAGAAAATATGAGACCGGGAAAGTTTAACAAGCCAAAGGCACTTAATCTCGGCGTACCCGAAGGTCGTTTGTTTAGTAAATTACAACGAGGTGAAATTGTAACTCTAAAAAATGGAAAAAAAATCACTCCAAATATGGTATTAGGGCCACCAAGAAAAGGAAGAAAAATAGTGATATCTGGCGATACAATTCCACTTAAAAGCATGATTGATTTTGCTAAAAATGCAGATGTATTGGTACATGAGGCTACATTCGAATCTGAACTTGAGGATGTTTCACGAGAATATGGACACACAACTGCTTTCCAGGCTGCAGAAATCGCTAAAAAAGCAAAGGTAGGTCAGTTGTTTTTGACACATATTAGTCCACGATATTTGGATCACCATGTCTTGGAAAATGATGCAAAAAGAGCGTTTACAAAATCGATTGTACCAAAAGATTTTCAAGAAGTTGAAGTTAAATTAAAAAAATAAAGAAGGGAGCTTTACTCCTCTTGTTTTTTTAATATTGAACTCAAACAAAGACCCATACTTTTTTTGGCCTCGAGTTCAAAGACCAGCGGAGCATCAGATGCCCATCCTCCAAAAGACTCAAGTATGTCTTGGACATCCAAATCTTTGATCTTTGACCAGTTATCTTTTCTGAATTCCTCGTTGTCAATGAAGGCAAAGATGGTTTTTTTCTCTTCCTCTACACCTGCGGGTGCAGAAAAAAGATTAAAAGTTGATTGATTGCCATCATCGTCTTGTTTGTAAAAGATACAACTGTTAGAAGTTGATTGATATATCCCATATTTATGTGCCATTTATGTCCCCCTATCATTCAATATTTAAATTATATATTTACATATAACACATGTGTTCTTAAGTGTAACGATGTAAACAATCAACTATTAAAACTAAAAATTGACAAAATCATAATTTTATTAAGCACCTGTACCAATTCCGTTTTTGATTTTATGGAAGAGCGACCGTCATACGATGAATACTTCATGGAAATGGCTCAAGTTGTATCAAAGAGAAGTACATGTCTAAGAAGAAAAGTAGGAGCAATTCTAGTCAAAGATAAACATATCTTAAGCACTGGATATAACGGCGCTCCAAAGGGGCTTAAACATTGTTCAGAAGTTGGATGTCTGAGAGAACATCTTAATGTTCCATCTGGCGAACGGCACGAACTCTGTCGTGGACTGCATGCAGAGCAAAACGCCATTATTCAGGCAGCTGTATTTGGCACATCGATAAAAGATTCTGTAGTATATTGCACAAACACGCCGTGTGTAGTTTGTGTAAAGATGCTTATCAATGCCGGCGTAAACGAAATTGTATTTGCTGGTGACTATCCGGACGACCTTGCTAAAAAAATGTTGGATGAAAGCAACATAAAAATAAGAAAGTTCAATAATAAAAAATCTTATCCTATATTGAAAAAATAAGAAAAATATAAATACTCACGAATGATTTCTAATGGGGAGGAGAACATGAAGCGAAAAAGATCATTTGTATTAGATGAAAAAGACGATAAAGCGGTAAAATTATTCTCTGAACTAGGGATGCCGAAAAATCTCGCTAAGACATTAATGTACATCTCACAAGTGGAGGAATGCCGCTCTGCTGAAGTGGAGCAGGGAGCGGATCTCAGACAACCAGAAGTAAGCGTTGCAATGCAGGAAATGAGACGGAGAGGATGGGCAAAGAAGAGAGATTTAAAGAAGAAGGGCAAAGGAAGACCTGTCCATATATACAAACTCACGAGACCGTTACCACAAATACTTAAGAACTTCGAGCAAGACAAAATGAAAGAAGTACAGACCATTCGAAGCGATTTGGCCGATCTTCAAAGTCTAATCAAAGAATATAAAAAATAAATATTTACTTTTATAAAAAAGAAAATTCTTTCTTTTTACTTTCTAGTTTGGCTTATATATTGGCTGCGCATTTCATTTGGTGGTGCAAACGTGAGAGAGCGAGTAAAACGTATTTTTGCCAATATAGAACAAGACCTCGATGCAATATTGATAAAAAACTCTACTGAGCCATATATCGATGATAATTTCTTTTATGCGACAGGTTTAGAGAAGGGACTTTTTGAAGGCTCCATAGCCATTTTATACCCTGAAGGATCTCTTGAACTTATCGTCTCTGAACTTGAAGAAGAGCTAGCAAAAAAAGCAAAGGCAAACATTCATGTGTATAAAAATAAGAAAAAATTTCAGGATATTCTCAAAAGTTCTCTTTCCCCCATTAAAACAATCGGATTAAATTTTTCTGGAATTTTGCATAATGATGTTATTAATCTTACAGACAAATATCTTGAGGCAACCATTATTAATGTTGCCGAAGGACTTGAAAAAACAAGGCAAATAAAAGATGAGCTTGAGATATCAATAATTAGAAAAGCATGCAAAATAGCCGATACAGTGATGCAGAAGATTCCAGACTTATTGCATGAAGATATGCATGAGTTCGAGTTAGCGGCAGAAATTAATTATCTGATGCAAAAGAATGGTGCAGATAAAGAAGCATTTGAAACTATATCATCCTTTGGAAAAAATACAGCAGAGCCCCACTACACGCATGGAGACACTAAATTAGAAAAAGGTGATTTTGTTTTATGTGATTTTGGTGCCCGCTTTAGAAAATATAATTCTGATATGACAAGAACATTTGTTTTTGGTGGTGCTGATGAACAACAAAAGAAAATGCATCAGATAGTTTTAGAGGCGCAACAAGCTGCCTTTGATACTGCAAAAGCAGGAGTAAAGTCAAGTGAGGTGCATAACGCAGTTGCATCGCATATTGACGCTACACAGTTCGCAGGACGATTTATTCACTCTACCGGCCATGGTCTTGGACTTGCAGTGCATGATGGAGGAGCAACATTGGGTCCAGAGGGCAATATTAAACTACAGGAAAATATGGTATTTACTATCGAACCAGGCATATACCTTCCAGGATTTGGTGGCGTACGAATAGAAGATGATGTAGTCATTAAAAAAGAGGGTATAGAATTTTTAACAAAAGCACTGAGAGAGCTAATAGAAGTTTAGAAGCCATTTGCTTTAGTTTTCCATTACCTTTTTATGAGCTTTGTTTATATCGACTGTGGGATTCTTATGAGTTGGTATGACGAAGCTGAATATATTAGAAAACAAGCGAAACTTAATAATGAATTTTTTGCTAATTCTTTGCCCATGATAGCAAGTGAAAACGTGCTATCTCCACTCTGCAAAGAAATGCTCATTACTGATTTTCATGGAAGATATGCCGAAGGAAATCCAGGTAAAAGATATTACGAGGGTTGTAAATTTTTTGATAATGTTGAAATAAAAGCAATTGAGTTGGCTAAAAAATTATTCAAATGTCATTATGCAGATGTTCGGCCAACTGCAGGGACAACTGCAAATATTGCAATCTTAAAAGCACTAATGAAGCCGGGTGAAAAAGCAACTGTTTTAGATCTTGCCAATGGTGCCCATATATCTTTTGGAAAATGGGGAGCGGCAGGAGTCAGAGGCATTGAACTTATTTCATATCCATTTAACGATGAAGAGATGAATATAGATGTAGATGGAGCAGTTAAACTCATTAAAAAAGTGAAACCAAAGCTTGCATTAAATGGACGATCTGTCTTTTTGTTCCCGAGCCCGATTAAAGAACTTGCAGAAGCTGCACACGATGTAGGTGCTTATCTAGTCTATGATGGTGCACATGTGCTCGGACTAATTGCTGGAAAACAATTCCAGGATCCTTTGCGAGAAGGTGCTGATGTGATGAGCGGGAGTACGCATAAAACTCTGCCAGGACCACAGGGTGGAATGATTATTTCGGATCACAAAGGAGATACAGATGAAGACAAATTGTTTTTAAGAAAGCTTAATTTTGGAGTGTTTCCTGGCGTGACATCTTCATACCATCTTCATCATGTTGCTGCAAAAGCGATTGCATACGCAGAGCACTTAGAATTTGGCGAAGCCTATGCCAAACAGATCATTAAAAATGCCCAACATTTTGGACAAGCATTGCATGAGAAAGGATTCAAAGTATTTGGAGAAAAACTAGGATTTACTAAGTCTCACCAGATTTTAGTTGAAATAGGTCCGGGTAAGGGAAAAGAAGCATCTAAAAAACTTGAAGATGCAGGTATTATCACCAACATGAATACCATACCTGGTGATA
>CAZYFW010000105.1:0-5212 GCA_964646685.1 uncultured Thermoplasmatales archaeon | reverse complement strand
AGATTGGAGTCGTATGCGCCTTTTTGTGTCAAAAGGAGCGAAATTCCTTGCAGGTACTCTCTTTAGAGACATAAGGGAGATAAAAGACGTAGAATCAGGTTTTTTTGCTTTCAAAAAAAATATTTTAGAAAACGTACAACTAAAACCTGTGGGATATAAGATACTTTTAGAAATCCTTGTCATGGCAAACTACCAAAAAGTAACAGAAGTACCATTCGTATTCGAAAATCGAAGACAAGGGGAAAGCAAACTAGGATTCAAAAACATATTTAGTTACCTTAATCATTTACTCAGTCTTGCTTGGAGAACAAAAGAGTTACATCGTTTCATAAAATTTTGTATAATTGGTGGAATCGGCGGCATTATCAACATTGCTATACTTTATATCTTAACTGAATCGGGCGTATACTATCTCATCTCAGGAGCAATAGCTGTTGAATCAGGGCTTCTCTCAAATTTTATCTTCAATAAGAGTTGGACCTTCAAAGATCAACAAGTAAAAGGAGTCAAGGCCATCATAAAAGCATTATGTAAGGATCACCTAGTCCGATCAGGTGGAATATTTTTAAATCTCTCCATTCTATGGTTTTTGACTTCTATAGTTGGAGTATATTATATGTTGTCAAACATAATCGGTATTGGCGTCGCCATGATATGGAACTTCGTAGGAAATAAATGGTTCACATGGGAATAAACATCAGAAAAAAACTTAGAGCAATACCAAAACAGATGCGCGATACTCTAGAAGCATTCAAAAACTACTGGAATCAATTCACTGATAAACAGAAAAACCTTATTTTGGCATCTGGAGTTGGTATCTTTGCAATTGTTGTGTGGCTCCAGTATGGTGTTTTTGAATTTCCTTTAACAAATGATATGGGTATATATCTCTCTGGTGGAAAGGAACTATTGGAGGGGAATGTTCCCTATGTTGCTGTATTTGATGTAAAGCCGCCCATGACCTTTTTTGTCTCTGCTATTAGCCTATCCTTTTTTACCAATTTGCTTGGTTTATCTCCCATATTTGCCATCAGGATAGTTATGCTTCTATTTGGCGGCGGTACGGTGTTTTTCACCTATCTCCTCATATACCACCTTTCAAATGATCGCATGCATGCTATATTTTCATCAATTATCTTGCTAAGTTTCACAGGTTTAGGGTGGACTGCACTATCAGGTCGACCAAAGATGCTAATGGTTTTTTTTACTGTTGCTTGTCTATATTCGCTTGTCAGAAAAAAATGGTTTATTGCAGGCATATTGGGTAGTTTATCAGCACTTGCATGGCAACCAGGTGCAATATTGCCCATCGTCGTTATACTTTACGCACTTACAGATAAACAACAAAGGAAAATTCAATTCTTACGTTCCGCCCTTGGAACAGCTCTTCCTATTGTAGCCGTTACCATCTTCTTTTTCATCATGGGTGGATTGCAAGAACTGATAAGCCAAACAGTACTTTTTACGGTCACATTTAAAGAAACTGTACATTGGGGGTTCAATACAGCGACTAATCTTCTAATCTATTCGATAGTCTATCATTATGGCACAGAGCTTCTGTTTTTTATTGCAGCCCTTTTAGGATTTATCTTTTTTACCTATAGGTGGAGAAAAACACTGATAAACTTCAAACACCCTCTCCTATTTTTTTACCTTGCATTTGTCCCTCTTGCACTCTACTCTCTGTATGATTTCCAAGGTCTATGGGACCTAGTACCTCTATTACCATTTGTGTCGTTTTTTACCGCATACTTTTTATTAAGACTCGGAAAAAAAATAGCGAGTTACATACAACGAAAAACTAAACGATCATGTCATAAAATAAAAACTGGAGTTATTGCTAGTGTCATTATTCTATCCTCCCTGTATGGCATCGTTCCTATTCTTGGAGAACCACAACCAGTTCTGAAAAATATTGTCGATGAAATTAGTGCAAAAGGGCGTGGTGATCAAATCAATCAAACCATCTACAATGAAGGATTGATACTGGCAATCCCAATGATTATTGAAGATGTTGGTATTTTACGGCTAGTTGCTATGTTATTTTTCACCACAAAAAGCCCAGGTATGAACTCTGATGAGCAAATGAACATGGCAGCACAAGTCGATGCTAATAGTAATCCAGGCGAACGACTCCTGTTTATCGCAACTCCAGAAATATTATGTCTAACACATGCAAAAAATTTCAACAGATATGTCCTCTATCCAGCAGATATATTGTACATGCGGGGGGCAGGAGAACTCACCAGCTTTCAAGAAAAAGTCATAGCAGAGAAACCTTCTCTGATTATTGTTGTTAAGAAAGAACATGTTGGTGATACTTCCACTAATATTTCGGACTTTTACATCCCACAAGAATTGGGACTCTTAGAGTTTATAGCTGATGAATATGAAATGATAATGCAAACGAAGAATTATGGGCTCTTAAAAAATTAATAAAAAATTCTGTTAATCTGACTTTACCTTAATGGGATAAATGATAAATATGGAAAAACTAAGACATTTATCAAATGGCCAACTTCTTTTCATTTTACTCTTTATTCTATTTGGGATAATTGTCCCTATAACCTACATCTCCGCTCCTTTACATGTCGATGAATCAACATTTTTGGTAATAGGAAACTCCATTAAAGATGGATCTATTATGTACAAAGACGTTGCCAATATTAAGACTCCGGGAGTTTTTTATCTATCAGCTTTTGTTTTCAGTGTTTTAGGAAAATCTTTTATTGCTGTAAGGATTCTTACCTATCTTGTTCATGTTATTTCCGCTTTCTTAGTGTACCGTATAGGCAAAAAAATTGCAGATAAAAACATCGGCATGATCGCTTCTTTATTATTTCTCATTGGTGTCTATATCCCTCAATTTCAGGGATATCGTTATCTAACAGAGTCATATGTGGTCCTTTTTACCCTATTGTCGATGTTCTTCTTTTTGAAGGAAGGATATCGCGCTAAGTTTATTACAGGGTTGGCTCTCGGAATTGGAATTATATTCAAACAAACTGCTATTTTCCTTTTCGGCGTATTTCTTCTCGTTTACCTTCTTAACCTTAGATACCAAACAAACAGGACAAAAGGTTACATAGTCAACTCTGTGAAAAACCTTATATTCATTTCCTTAGGCACTGCCATACCCTTGCTCATTGTTTTTCTATATTTTTTTGCTATGGGTGCAGCATATGAAATGCTCTACTACACTATATTTACTTCTACCTCTACCTTTGGCAGCTCCCTTTCTGGAATAATGGATGTATTGATAATAGATATCCTTTCTTATCTCCCCGTTTGGCTTTTATCCTTAAGCATGGTTCTAGTTGTTGGATATAATTTCTTAAGAGGAAAGACGCTGAATGCGAAATATTTTCTTTTAACTCTGTGGTTACTTGTTTTCTCCTATAATTCATTCTTACGTGGATCACATCGAATCCTCTTTGTTATCCCCCCTGCATCTTTGTTAGCTGCATTACTCTTCTACGATCTATATAAACATTTAAAAAAGAAGCATAATTCCCTTCAGTTGAAATGTGTTATAGTCAGCACTTTTCTAATTATCGTAGGTATTTCATCGGCATTAAATATCTATAACAGGGCGTCTATGAGCTATTGGACCATTGATGATCAGACTCAATCAGCAGCAGAGGTGGAGCCATATATAGATGACGGTAAAATGTATACTTTTCCATTCCAAAATCATTTGTTTTTCTTTTCGAACTTAACACCCTATACCAAAATAATCGGAGATATTTATTCTACAGAGTCGATAAACGAAGTGATTCGGGATCTTGAAGCTAATAATGTCACGTATATCGTTGCGGTTAAAGATGCAATTGATACACTTGAAAGTGGAGAACAAACCTCGCGATATACACCGCCAAAATATATCTTTTATGACTACATCATAGACCACTACCAACCAGTAGAAACTCTAGAGTATTATTATATTTATAAACTTAAAGAGTAGAGATGAATATAATGAAAATATCATTGATTATACCAGCATACAATGAAGAAAAGCGAATAAAAAATACGTTATTAGAGTATGATCGATTTCTAAAAAATAATTATAATGATTACGAAATAATTGTTGTCTGCGATGGCTGCCGTGACCAAACCCCCATAATCGTGAAAAAAATTTCAGAAAACAATAATGGAATAAAATTGTTGAAGTTCGAGCATAGATTGGGCAAGGGCGGAGGAATCATACAAGGGTTTACGCATGCTACTGGGGACATCGTAGGATTCACAGATGCTGATGGAGCCACGTCCCCTTCTGACTATCAGAAATTAATTGAGGCGATTCAAAAAGGAATTGATGTTGCAATAGGATCAAGAAAGATGGAGGGTGCTAAAATCACGGTTCATCAGTCTAAGATGCGAGAGTTTGTCAGTAAAGGATTCAATATTCTTGTTAACATGTGGTTTAAACTAGGTATAAAAGATACTCAATGTGGAGCTAAGGTTTTTAAAAATGAGGTAATACAAAAAATCTTACCAGTTATAAAAACTAGGGGGTTTGAAATTGATGTGGAGTTATTATGGCGGGCTAAAAAGGGAAATTATAAGTTGAAAGAAATCCCAATTGTCTGGGGGCATAAGGAAGAAACCACCTTCAATTTCAAATTTATTCCCGATATGTTTATAGGCTTGTTAAAACTAAGATTAAAAGGACATAAAAAAACAAAATAACTACAAACTATGACCCTCCAATAAAAACTCATAGATTTATGACATTGGAATACTAGATTAGATAGCCAACATCACTCGTCCATATATACTATTCATGATAGCATTTTTAATAATCGTCAAACCCTGGATATCTTCTTTGGGGTTATGCAAAAATATAATTAACGAGTCGTAAATATCTAACAATAATGAGGTGAGTTATCCAGCTTGACGTCAATGGGTGAATTGACTGTATCTACACCTCAAGCTAATTGATTTAATAATTCACTATGAGGCCTGCTGGAGGAATTTAACAATATCAATAAAACCATGGAAGATAGATTTAACACTTATCGGTATCTTATTTTTACTTGCATGCATATTTTTCTGGAAAATCCTGCTAAATCCAGATCAAATGGTTTATTTTCGTGATACCTTCCGTCAATTTTATCCTTGGCGTTTTTTCGCTGAAAGCATGTTTGCAGAAGGCCAACTGCCTCTTTGGATTCCCAATGCATTTGGTGGGGCACCGTTTGTAGCAAATATG
>CAZYFW010000104.1:0-5277 GCA_964646685.1 uncultured Thermoplasmatales archaeon | reverse complement strand
TAAAAGCGCAGCAGCTGGATCATTATAAAAAACATGCGATTCATTGTAACCAACAATTACTACACCATGCCCACTTGACACGTTCGTATAAGGCAAATACGAGGTGTCCAAACTTGTAATAACTGGAGTATCGCTTGAAATATTTTCTTTAACTCTAGACCAATAGCCGTCCCAAGTAGATTCAATTGAACAGTTATTCTGATCAGGGTACCATAAACTGTATGTTAAATTGTATAAAATTGCCAGCTCAATAACATTATAGCGTTGACAAATTGAATAACTGGGTACTGGATATCTAAAATACGATGGTTCTGCAAGAAGTGGATCTGATTTTACGAGGAAGTATAAATTATTGTAAAAAATTCGATAGCCAACGCCAGAATGATGAAGAATTTCTTTTAAGGTTGTGTTAATCCCATAATACTTTAGTATCATTGTAGTAGTTGCATATGAACAATAAAAACCAGTTTCTTGACCAACGTAAGGAAAGTCATCAATGATATAACTCTCATTGATAGCATTTTTATCTATAACATACGAGTTACCATTAACATTAGAAGATACAGAATATGCTGGGGCAATTGTTGAAATTAACATCATAGTTAAAACAAAAGCAAATATTCCTTTTTTCCCAGACATTATTATAGATAGTTTATTATTAATATAAATATTTATCGTGATAATAATTACAGCACAATCGAGATAATTTATAGTTATAACATATTGTTTTCCATATAACAAAAAAATAGTGGTTTGAAAAAAATCAAAGAAAGTTTACAGAAATTGTTGGTAGGGGAGACGGAGAGGAAGAGAGGAGGTGAAAGGATGAAAAAATTGCTCCCCCAGTCCAACAACTCTAAATTATACTTTGTAGCTAATCTTTTAAACGGTTTATTGTACAATTCTTACCTAGATTATTTTACAGTTCTTATCAAAAAACTTATTAATAAAAAATAAAGAAAAAAAGAGGAGAGTGCTTAGCACTCTAGACTCCCAACAGTACCCCAATTAAAGGGAAATGCTGAGCAAGTCGTTGTACGAACTGCAAGTAGACAGTTTGGCTCTGAGGTACTTGTTGGTTCACTGGCATTGTAACAACCAATGTTCCTTCTGGTCCAATCAAGCCGTTTATATCTTTGGCTTTTGCCGTAATGGTATAGTCTCCTTGTTCTTCCCAAGTATGGCTTGCTGTTGCTTCTACTCCGGATGCAAATGGACCTGTAATGGTTTCTTCTGCAGTACCGTCACCCCAATTAACGATGTATTCTGCAATATCATCACCGTCAGGATCTACTGATGTAAATCCATATTCATATGAGGTTCCTGCTGCTCCATTGGTTGTTCCAGTTATGACCGGTGCACCTGGTGGATCATTGGGTAGGACAGTTCCTATAAAGATGTCGATATCATCTGGACCATCTTCTTCCCAAATTGCTTTTACCGCTTTTTCACAGAGATCCGATGTTTTGTATTCCTCTACAACAGCATCATCATTATCATTGACCTGCCATCTAGATTCAGACCATGTTACTCCACCATCAGTTGTCTCTGCTGCATAGATATCTCCGCCTTTTATATAGGTAGCAATAAATCTATCTCCACTTACATGACGAACATCTGGGAATCTCTCATCGTCACCAGTATTTACTACAAAACTGGTTGACATGCTACTTAGATCAGATCCATAGAAACAAATGATATCCTTGTTACCACTTTCATCAGTCTCTGCCAAGATGACTATGTTGCCATCTCCAGCTGCAACTGCAGGGAATTGTAGATTATAACCATAATCTAATTCGAACATCGCGTCATATCCGTTCATAATCTGATCAAAGTCATTTACTCTGACTAGAAGTTTATAATATCCTGCAGTGGTATCTTCCCAGTCATATACCGAATAGGAGTAAATTGTTGAACGGTCTATATCAACATCTGTATGGTCACAGCCATTATAATAATACCAGCTTATCCAGCCGCTTCCCTCGGTAACTTCGTCCGAATAAACAATTGTTGGTCCATCGACGTAAGTATCACCGTAGGTAGTACTAATTACGTAAGATGATACGCCCCATTCAAATGTTTGTTGGCTGTTATCACAGGCAATATCGGCATCAATCATGTCGTACCAGCCATAGCCTGACCAATCCCAGAAAGTAAGTTCAGTTACATCAGGGTTGTCAAGCTGGGTTGGATCATCTGTATGAAACAGATACGTTGCACCGCCGGAGAGATCCAGATAATCGGTAACAAAAGTTCCATACAAAGTATCGTCTCCCCATAGCTTAATTGATGGATAGTCTCCACTGATATCCCAATAAACACCACCATCTTCCCACCAAGAAGCACCGTCATCAGGCGAGTATGTCCAAATCATGTTCAATAAGTCATCATCTCGGTAGGACGCCATGAGCATGCCGCCATTGGTTCTACCTACTGCTGGATGAAGTTGATCACCCACAAAATCAAATGCCGGACCTGCCCTAACCATTGAACGTTGAATTGGTTCGCTGGTCACTTCTAAACTTTGTGTAGATATCCTATACGGAGAGAGATCCGATTCAACTATCTGTAGTTCGTTTTGTTCAACAATCATCGGTTTGTCCATGGTAACACTATTTGTCGATATCTTCATAGGTGTACTAGCTGCACTAGTTATCATCAGCCCCACGACAGCAATAGCTATCGTCAACAAAATATATTTTTTCATTTTTCACCTCCACCAATAGTTAACAAATGTTAAGATTAATATATAACATTTATGGGATGACTATATAAATAATAACAAAGAAAAAAGAAAAGAAAAATGAAGCTTTTATTTTTGTGTGTGGCTTATCAAATTTATCAAATTATTGTTTAATCTTTGACTTGACCTATGTGCCTGCACATTATGATTTGTTGTACTACTTTGGGTAACAATTGAAGTTTGTCCACTATCAAGTGGTTGATGAATGCCAAACATATAAACAGGTGGCCCCACTGGTGCCATGACTCTTCCAGCAAATAAAGTTTCATTTTTTACTAGGAAGCCGACAAATGGAAATTGATTACCATCTGTAACATTGATAACGCCAAATGTAAAAATCGACCTAAAGATTCCCGCCATCCATCCAGTTGTAGCATTATCTGTTGTATTCCATACACCGACATAAGAACCACGTTTTTGATTATTAGCTTTATAATATCCTGCTAGATAACCGTACACTGTGAAATTTTCACCGTCGTAATCGCCCCAAACGCCAACATAAACGCCATCAGGCTCCCATGCCAATGATATTTCTTCAATATACATGTCTTCAAAGTCTGGTACATCGGTCTTTAGAAGTTCCAAATAATTATCTCCAACATCGACGAATTCTTCATTAATATATTGTTTATTCTGATTTATAGCAACAACGCCTGTTGAAAATACTATCATCATTGCAACAAAAAAACCTGCTCCAATTTTTATAAATTTTGTGTTTTTCATATATACTTACTCCCCAACATATGTATTGTTAAAATAAGAAATCATGAACAGCTTAAAAAGTTTGGCAGTTAATATTAATTTATCCTATTTATCTGCTTTCTTAATACTTCCAACCACTTTTTTTGCTAGAAATTCTCTGATTTCTTCTGGATTTGTGGCCTCGATACCAAAATACTCTGGGAATTGTTTCGTAATCGTCAACATCTCAGTTGTCCCATGTTTTCTGGTATGAATGAGTTTCATTGAGGAAAGTTCATCCACATGATCATAAGCCTTTTGGCCAACCATGCGTCTCAGGTTGGATTGCTTCACGGGTTGATGAAATGCAATTAGCGACAATGTTTTCAGCATCTCGCTTTGAATTTCTGGTTTGGCAACCATCACCGATTGATCGAGGTATTGTTTTTTCACTTGCATGGCATATTTATCTCCAGCTTTTATCACTTCCATAGAGACATCATTTTTCCTGGTGACGTTGTAATCTTCAATCAACATCTCAAGAGCACCGGTGACTTTTTTTGGAGACAACCCAGTCGACTCTTTAATCTCATTGATTGACACTGGTTTACTTGCAGAAAACAGGACCGATTCAACCAACCGTTTCTCCTTTTCACTCATATCAATTACCCCTATCTCAACTATATCCCATGTTTTTAATAAATATTTTTCCATACGGAAATCGCTTTTGATATACACGTATCTTCTGATCATATGCAAGGAATAAGACCGACATCAAGGTTTTGATCATCTCTTCACGTTGTTGATTCTTACATAATGTAGATAGAGACATCGTGGTTTTTGGTGATGCCTTGATTTTCGTCCATACTGCCTCGACATCTTCCTCCAAATTATCTTCATGGGCAGTTCCTATCATACGTTTGCGTGCCTTTAATGCTAGTCGCTCACGTTCTTCTCGCCTTTGCTGTTCAAGGAGCTGAAATTCCTCGGATTCCTTTCGAGCTTGATCAAAGGCACCCAATAGTTCAATTAATGTAACCTTTCTTTTTGCGTTTCGGCGAAGCGGTTCGTCTAGCAGTGGCTCTGGCATTTTCATAACTAAATTAGTGTATGAGTAGTCGTCATCATTAGACAGCCACATCTCAGTGGGAATGTCACCCCAACCAAATGGTTCAATTTCTTCTTTTTCGCTCTCCATATTAACGACAAGATTGTCGCTTTGTAATTTGAGCACTTTCCAAGCCATGTAAATGATACGCCCAGCCGTCAATAGATCAATCTTTTCCTGTTTTGCCCTTTGGAGATACATGGTAGAAAAACTAACAAGATCTATATCCCAAGGATTCAGCTGCTGCATCATAACCAATTCAAAAGCAATGGCAATCGATCGGTCAAATGGATTTTCGATTGATATATGCTCCCCTTCGTTTGTCTTCTGCAGCATACTGACATAGTGATTGATTCTTGAAGCATCCTCGTGCTCATCAATCAATGATTTATGAAATAGTAGATGATTTATCACATCGTTATCAATTTTAAGCTGCTCCACGTTGTTGCCCTCCAGATACTTTCAATTCTCCTTTTGGTCCCACGCTATCCGGGTCAATGTCGCCAACCATTTCAGAAATGCCGGTCTCCCTCATCGTAACTCCATAGATATGATTTGCCTCTTTAAGGGCCACTTTTCTTAAGGAAACCATGATAAACTGGGAATCTTCGGCTTTTCGTTTGATCATTCGTGAGACTGTTTCTGCATTGACTCCATCTAAGAACATGTCTACTTCATCCAAAACATAGAATGGACTGGGGTCATACTGTTGAATAGCAAAAATGAATGCAAGAGAGGCAATGCT
>CAZYFW010000103.1:0-5290 GCA_964646685.1 uncultured Thermoplasmatales archaeon | reverse complement strand
TTGCCGAGGAAGCGAAGGCGGAACGGGGTTATAGGGGTGGAACCCCTATTTCATTATTAATTAAATCCTCTGACTGTTGATTTTGGTAGATTTCTGTAGAGAATTTTATCAGAATTTTTTGGTTTTTCATAGATATCTAGATTTGTTTTTTCGATTTTCATATGATATGTTATGTTTCTCATTCTTTCTTCTACTAAGAAAACCTTGGCTATGGCTAGAATTTCATCTAATTCTTCCATATTTAATGTTCCAACAACATTAATCAGGTCTTCAATCAATTATTCACCTCCTCATTGATTGACTTTATCAATCATGTACATATTTGTCATTCGTGTGATATAAACATTTTGAAATATTCAAAGATAATGAATGATAAACTGTCATTATACAACAATTCTAGGATCTTTAAGCTTCAAAACGGATGACTATCTCTACCTCATCTCCATCTTTCAAGTTTAATGTTTCTCTTAAAAAGTGTGGGGATATAAGTTCTAGAATGTTGGAATAGTGACTTCGTAAAGGTAAAACAATTGCACCATCTACCCCATTGATGTCTGCTCGGAAACAAACGACGCTGCCAAAGGTACGATTATTTGTCTTGAACTCATCAATGGTTATTGCTGTATAGCTTTTGAGCAACCTTAGTTTATTACGTTCTATATATTTGATTTCAACATTTAGTGTTCCAGGATATGGAGCAAAACCTAGTTTCTCTTTAAACTGTTCAACATATCCTTTCTGTTCGGTGTAATATCTTCCTTCACCCATGCCAGAGATTACTTTTCCCTTGAAATGTACCTTGTCTGTGAGTTCAAAAATTTGTTGATACTGCAATCGTTCTTTTTGCAACACTTCTGCTCCTTCATTTGTTATTTGTATTAGTTGTTTTTTGATACCTAGTTCCCTAATTATCATTCCTTGTTTATCTAGCTCCAAGAGATATCTGGAGGCAGTCTGTTGACTTGTTTCCAACTGTTTTGCTAGTTCCAGAGAAGAAATCTCTATCTTGTTTTTCATTCCCCCCAGCATAGCAAGCTCCTTCATCGTTTGCAATAAATACGGCTTCATAATTTGCCTTCCATTTTATCCTCTGATCGTTGCTGCGAGTTTTTCTCCTTCTTGAGTAAGATGGTATCTGTTTCCTTTTTTCTCCAGTATTCCACCACTGATAAAATCATCGACAACGCGCATTGCGACCTTATGGATGATATGTTGCTTTTTTGCAATATACTCTATACTTGTTTCGCCAGATGCTAGCTCATCAAATATTGCCCGCCTAAACTTGTTTGAAAGAATAAACCCTTCATCCATGATTAAATACCAACATCTTAATTTACAGGTATCACATAAACCTTTTCTATTATTATGTTCAAAAAAATGCCTATTGTGCTTTGTGCAGAGGACCTTTTAGAGCGGTCATTTAGAAGAGCAAAGAAAATCCAAATTAATGATCGTGATACAGTATTCAAAACAAAAAAAACCATTATCGCAAGGACTGATGCCTTTTCGATGTCTGTTATTTCCACACTAGAGAACTATGTAAAAGAATTCCCTTCTATTAATAACCTCCATATGTTTTACCAAGAACTTATTGATATCAAAATTGATAGTAATAAACTACGAAAGTCTCTCGGGGCTGTCGATTGGGCTAGAAAAACCTGTCAAATGATTCACTCAAGACAAGTTAAATCGTTAAGAAAATCTAAGAATATTGATTTTTTAAAGCAAAAACAACAGGAAATCTATGGAAGGATGTCTTCTGTTGTTAAACAGATTGATGGTGAATTAAAAATCATTGTTGAAGCTCAAAAGATCATGAAAGACTTTCCCGAAATTCGAGACATCCCAACAGTTGTTATAGCAGGATATCCAAATGTCGGTAAATCCTCTTTGTTGAGATGCCTATCCGCTGCAAAACCAAAGGTTGCCCAGTATCCATTTACGACAAAAGAGATTCACGTTGGTCATATTGAGAGAACAGAAAGATATGTCACAACACGTTTCCAAATCATTGACACACCTGGTCTTTTGGATAGGCCAATTGCAAAAAGAAATACCATTGAACAGCAAGCCATTGCTGCACTTACTCATCTTGCTGATGTGATTGTTTTTGTATTGGATGTCTCTGAAATCTGCGGATATCCGCTCAAAGATCAAAGACATCTTCTAACTCAAATGAAAAAGATGTTTAAGGGCTCTTTAGTAATTGTAGTAGAAAATAAGGCAGATATGAAAAAAACCAAGACATCAAATATCAAATTATCGTGTAAAACTGGTGAAGGTGTAGATAAGCTAATAGACGAAATATTTACTCAATATGCAGCAAAAGAATCGACTTAAGAAAATAGAGCGTTTGGTTGTTTATCTGATATTCAGTAGCCTTTGCAGCATTCGAAAGAAAAAGAGAAATTACTCTTTCTTCATTTTCTTAAATATGGAGCGTGCAACAAAGAGTAGTACCACTATAAGTAAACAAATAAGGGCTATCTGAATTAAAGGAAACAATGTCACTTCAAGTTTTTCTATCGGCGATTCACCTGCATTACCTGCAATGTCTGAAACCATGGTTTTGAATTCATAGTATCCACTTCCTTCATTTGCAATGAATGTCCATTTGAAAGGTTCGTCTGTCCTGGTGCTTCCATATTTTTCCCACTCATTCCAATCATCATTGTTTGATGAGTAGCGATGATATAGTTCAACATTAGTTATATCGCTGTCATTTCCAATGGCTGCAGTTATAGTGAATTGGTTATCCCAGTGCCATTCTTCAAAATCAGAAAGATCAAGATATGGTTTCGAGACTGTAAAATCTTTTACGATTGTAAGCGCCTTATTTTCTGGTGTTATGTATTCATTTCCACAAAAATCAATTAATTTGAAATACACTGAATAATCTTCCCCTTCCGTCATCACGTCCCATTGATGTTGGGTGAGATTCCATTCACTTTTGTAAGTTTTACTATTGACGTATGTTTTGACCGTCGTCCATTCATCAATTCCTTCAAAGCTTAAACGATATGCAACGCTTTCGAGTTTGTAATCATCACTAAATTCAATAAGACGATCATCAGAGAATTCTGGTAGTTCATTAAATCGATACAATGTTGTATCTCCATAGGTTGGCGTATCTGGATTTCGAATGTCAAATAGGAATGAGAGGTCACCTTGAGATGGAAGATCCTCTACATTTCCTGCGTTATCTATGGCAATGGTACAGAGCTTATAGTTGCCACTTTTTTGATCTTCGTCAAGAGTAAATGACCATTCGTAAGGTTCAGTTTCTACTGTTTCATACTTTGTCCATTCGTCAGTGCTAGTCATTCGGTAATATAGTTCGGCACTTGCTACACCACTTTTATTTTCAATGCTTCCGGTATCACTTGTATTGGCCTGAATTAGCACAGCTTTGTTATATTTTTCTGAAAAGGCGTCCACGTATTCTATGTTTGATGTTGGTTTGATCATGTCTGTTTTGAATGCAATGTATGCCATCGATTCATATGCTGCTAAATCTTGTATGGAAATGTTTATACTTTTCAAATAAATAATATCACTACTGAGATTGAGTGCTGAGATATTTGCAACAATTGTCTGGCTTACTTGGGTTCCTTTTGTTCCATTACAATTTGCAGGTATCCAATCAGATGTTATTGTTTCACCACCATCTGAAAGATATCTAATGCGATATCTTGCCGAGTCGACATCTAAACCAGGCATTGGGTCATATGCCTTAATTGAACACAAAGGCGTGTTTGTATTAATCCATCCATCTTTGTTTGGGATGAAGCTTTCCGCATCGAAAAGTGGCTGGGTATTTGACTTCCAGATAATGCCCCAGTCTTCTAGTAGTGGATTTCCTGATCCTTCTTTTGAGAATTTTGCGCATAAACGTATCACATTGGTGTCTATTATTGATGAGTCAGAGATATCGTCTCCATTCTCAAGGTTGTCTATGAGTAGGTTGTAATGCTCATCCAGGATGCTGAGTGTGATGTTAGTGCCTGTAGTTGTCACTTCAAAAGTATTCCACCATTTCTCTCGCGGGATATGAATAGGATTAGATACTACTTTACCTCGTTTCTGTGCTGTCTCGTTTCCAATGCTGTATATGCGGCCACTTAGCTTAGTAAGTTCTTCTATTGTACTTACATATACCACGCCGTTGACAACAATAGGCGAAGCAAGAATATAGCTTGTATCTAGGATCTCGCTTTCATTGGTTACGCATTTGAAATCCCATAGCTTTTCGCCATCTGTACTTACAGCGTGCACAACACCATTTCCTGACGCCGCATATATTCGATCGGCTGTGGCAACTGGCGATGTACATGGATAAAACGGAAGCAATCCATAAAGGCCCGAAGGCAATTTAGCGCTCCAGATTTCTTTCCCATCTGTTGTTCTTAAAGCATAAAGGTTTCCATTTGGGGATGTTGCATATAATGTTGCATCATAGATTGCGGGTGTAGCTGTCGTCATTATGTTATACAGCTGTAGAGCTTTAGGTAAACTCTCAAAAGCTGGTACCATTTTTGCAATAGTTGTATTCCATAATAATGTTCCAGTGTATTGGTCAATGGCAACAACGTTTACATCGCCAGCTAGCAAGATAATGTTTTGTTTTTTGGCAACAACAAACACCTTATTGTCATAGACAATTGGAGAACCTCCACCAATAAGTCCAACGTTGGCACCCCAGATTTTTACACCTGTTACTTCATCAAAGGCAAACAGACTACTGCCCATTAAATTTTCACAACCGACAACAACCATGCCATCCGCAACAGCAGGAGTGGAGAAACTTCCAGCCGGCAAACTAGAATTCCACAGCTCCGTTCCGTCGTCCAGATTTAAAGCTATAATTTTGTTGTTGCCTTTTAAGAGTTGTATTTGATATAAAATAGATAACAGCGGCATATCCCAGCCCATTCCATTCCATGATGTAATAAATACCTTATCATCGGAAATGGTTGGCGCTGATGAAAAACAGATATTGCCATCATATGTATAACTCCATTTTTCTGTTAAATCTGATTTATCAAGTCCATAAACTTTGTTTGTTTGATTCATACCGCTTGTTGCAACAACAACAAAATCACCACCAACTGCAACTGATGAATCAACAACAAATGGCAATTCGTTGCTTTGTTTAATTTCACTTAGATCTTCGGCATCAATTGCATGTATTTTCTTGTCAATTGAAGATGCAATGTAGATAATTCCATCACTTAGTATTGGGCTGCGTAGTCCACCACCAACGGCAGTCCCGTTAGTAAATCTATATGCG
>CAZYFW010000102.1:0-5331 GCA_964646685.1 uncultured Thermoplasmatales archaeon | reverse complement strand
TTGGTAAATTCTATTTGCTGTGGGCCACCGGTTGCTTGATAGGCACTCTCTTTCAACTCTTCGATAGGTACAAGATTAATCGTTCCTTTCACCTTTTTAATCAAATCATTTCTTTTAGGATTTATGGCAATTCCTTGATTGGTAACAATAGCATCAACAACGTCTCCTGGCGTAGAAATCGTCGTGACGTGCTCTCTCACAATAGGATTGGTCTTCCTAAACACAGGACAGGTGATAATACACAGTGAGGCTCCAGCTGCGGTATCCTGATGACCTCCGATACCATGTAATAATCTCCCGTCACTATGGGTATTCACATTCACATGGAAACTCGTATCAACTTCTGTCGCACCGAGCACCACAGTATCTAACCCATCAATTGTTCTTCCTTTGGAAGTCGGATCTGCATAATGACCGATATCTGCCGGTAATCCCAGATCTTCTTGAAGGAATTTCACAGAATAGGCATCAAACACTTGTGAGTAATAGATATTTTTTACTCTACCCGCTTTATGGATATCACAAATAAGCTGGGTAAGGCCGCCGGTTGCGGTGGAGGCAACAATATCTTTTTCTTCCAATCGCTCGCCAAGATATTTCACCGCAGCAAGCGAAATCCCGCCTGCGCCAGATTGAAACACCATACCATCTTTGATGATTCCTGCTGCATCCATGAGCTCAACGCAGTCACGAGCGATTTGTAGTTTTTCAGAATCTTCGGTGACTTTTGTTGTACCCGACATGATGTTTTTCGGATCGCCGATTTTGTCAACATGAGCAACAACATCGACGTAGCGCTCTTGGATCTCCTGGTAGTGATTGGGATACTCAACAATCGTATCAGTAACAATGATCACGTGATCGGCATGCATAGCATCAACTTGCGAATAAGAAATGGGGCCAAATGCGCTCTCACCAATAATCCCCGTAGCATTGCCTCGCTCATCAGCGGCACTTGCGGCAATGACGGCAATATTTGGGTGTAGTTCTCCTTTTTTTACTGCGGCCCATCGGCCACCGTGGGAGCGTAAAATCACGGGAAAATCGAGAAGATGCTTAGACACATAATCTCCCACAGAGCCATTAATACTGCCTTCAATTTTATTGACTGTTCTATCCTTAATAAAATCGATCACGGGTTCGTGAACATTAAACATCGCGGTTTGTGCCATACGGATATGCTTAACACCGAGTTCACGCACGGCTTCAAGCGTCATGTTAATGACAAAATCTCCTTCACGTAGCTGATGATGAAAAGAAAGGGTATCGCCATCTTTAATACCGCATTTTTTCAGAGCATCGGAAAGATTGGTAACTTTAGAAGAATAGCTATGTTTTTTAGCTCCAGCAAATGGTTTTAGTGTTCTGCCAGCAATTTCAGTTTCTACAACTCTGCCAGCAGCATTCTCAACTTTCATTATCTCACATCAATGATTTTTTAATTTCAAAATCTATGAAATCAGAATGGTTGACAATTATGGCTTCGAGGCTTCGTTGAATTGTATCTCCTTCTTTTGAATGAGCATAGATGATATGTACAACTTCTTCTGGTAGGCCAAGTTCTTTTGCTAGATTTGATCCTGATACTGGATGGCGGTATTGTTTGCCAAATTCACTTTTTACTGGTTTTCCGTCGATGATTTCATATTCTAGTAGTTTTCCAACATCATGTAGAAGAGCGCCAGCAATCAAATAATCCAAGTTTAAATTTTCTTGTCTTTGATCATATACTGCTTTTGCGATATTTGTAATTCGTTTAGTATGATCTGTTAATTTACCTGAGTTTTCAATTAAGAGAGTAAACGGTGCATCTTCGATAGAATTCCAATTTCCTCGATTTGCTGCTTCATTCCATACATCTATTACTTTATTTTTTAGTTTTTCATCTTGTATCCATTGTAATTCTTCTGAAAAAATTAATTCGATTTCAGCCTTCTCAACCATGGTTTACCCCCTGGAATATTTGGATTGTAATCCATATCAACATTATTAACATTCTCTTGCTCTTAAAAACTTAACAGTATTAAATTTAAAGAAAAAATAGAGGCAGAAGCTACCCCTTTTTAGATTTACTTTTAACTGCTTAGAGGTTTTTGTCTGAGTATCATGTTTAATAGTAGGCTACTCTGGATAACAACCTGGTTTTTATTGGTTAATATGTTTAATTTGAAGCTCGCTTGTCCGCTTTTACCTTCAAGTGTATCTTTTGCCCAGGCTTTAATCCAGTATGTTCCTTTTTGGTCCCAAGAATGTACCAGATTTATAGCTTCACCTGAGTTAACTGGACCTATCCATTCAGTTCTTTCACCATCGTCCCAGTCAACCATGTAATAGATTTGATGTAAGTCTGGATCAGTTGACTGGAATGTAAAGTCATATTCTCTGCCTCCAAAACCAATACTTTGTCCAGATATAGTTGGTATTGTTGGATCTTCATTTTCAACAATTGAAATTGCCGCAGGACTTGACCAATCACTAGATACGCCCCATATGTCTCTTGCTTTTACTCTTACTTCATAATTACCAAGATCTGTCCAGGAATTTTCTGCTTCTATTGTTTGACCAGATGGATACGGCCCCAGCCAATTACTAAAGCTACCATCGCCCCAGTCAAACATGTAGTATATGCCTTCTCCTTCAGGATCGGTCGTACTAGCAGTAAATGTACATTCTACATTTTGAATCCATTCGTCTGGTCCTTGTGGCGGATTTGGTGTTGCAGGTTTTTCACTTGGATGTGGTGTTTTTAGTTGTTGTGCTGGATCTCCAAATAGTAAACATCCCTGAATAATGGCGCGCCAAGTTCCAGACGAATAATCCCAGTTAATAGTTGGAGCCATCCTATCTTTTGAAAAGGCATGACCCCTTCCTAGTTGCCAGTTACCAAAATCTTCAGATTTATTTTCCATATCTAAAAAGTATGCCCAGAATTCTTTTGCCTGGAATGCACTTGATGAATTGGTTGTATCAAAGTTACCCCATCCATAGCATGTATTGTAAACAACTCCAAAAGCAAGTTCAGTATCTGAATGGAAAAGCATGGAGTGTAGAACACCATCATCTGATGCATCCATGTCACCACAGTGACAGCCGTAGTCGTGAAGGAAGAAAGGTTTTGTATTATGATAATTAGCTTCCCAACTGCTTGAGCCGACATCTAGTGACATATCAGAATTTGCATGAGCAATACCTGATGCAATTGCTATATCGTTGTTGTTTATTGCATTTTTAAATCCAGCTATTGATGCAGATTCAGATCCTCCTTGCCAACCAGGATTTGGAGGTTCTGCAGTCCAAGCTTCAGTTAAATCAAATTGATTCTCAGAGTTTTGATCATTCCATGTTTCAAATCCAAACTGGAAGCCGGCCCATGTTGGAAACGGTCCATCAGCACCAGGTATTGGACCCAGCCAATCATCGGTTCCCTTTATTGCACTGTAATCCATGAAATCATCTCCCTGGCAATTCCAACCAGTGTTTCCACCGTAAAATCCAGCACCATCGAGAAATTCTGGTTCAATACAATCCGCATAATAAAAGCTCTTAGTCAACCAGTTTGAGACATCCTGTGCCTCGTCGCATGTTACTCGTCCAATGAAAATTTCAGCATACAAGTCAAAACCATTGTCACCCTCTTCACCCCAGTAGTTATCACCATCATCATTGAAATTACTATCAAGATTACTCCAATATACATCGGAGTCGATATTTGATTCATAATTCGTTTTCATATGACGAGCATTTATCCATTCATCATCGCCACCAATGAGTATATAATCGGTACCCCAGTCTTCATATGCATCCTTACAAAACTCACGAATATGTGCTTCTTGATCATTGAATAACGGGTTTGAACTATGATAATCAGTACATGCATCAATAGCTTGGACGGTTACCAACGTACAACTCAATCCATCATCGCTTGCATGTTTATTCATGAGGCTTTCCCAGTTGTATGGAATTTGAGTGGTTGTATCCCAGTAATCGAGATCATTTTGCGTTGTCGTGATAATCACATAATCATAATGATCACTTGGGTCACAGAGGCCACCGGGGTAGTCAAAAGTAGGGATGTCTGATGTGTACATATCTGTTATATCTGAGTTATAAACCAGTTTCTCAACCCAGGCTTCATCATTAGGATTATTCCTGAAAAATGGATTTGAATTTGAAGAGTCTTTAAGTTCAATGTTTATTGTCATTTCTGGGTAATAATATAGTTCACCTTTCACAGGATTATATTGTACTGGATTGAGTACTGTATTGAAAATTGCATATCCGTGGGAATAGCCAATTTGATAATCGTCTTTTAAGGCGCCGGGATAAAGAGCATCAGTTGAATAAACGCTATCATCAATTATAAAATCATCAGGTGAACTTCCAAAGGGCACTGGGTTTTGATATGGAAAAACAGTCTTTTTGATCAAATCTATACCATTAAGATTGACTTCAATTGGCGTACCAACAATTTCAACATTAGTTACTGTTTTCATGGGCGGTAACATTAAACTGACAGGTTTAACCGACATCATTGGCTCACCTGCACTTTTACCCATTGATAAACAACCATCCACTTCTACCAATATAAATTCTTGATTATTTGCATCAGTTATCTCTAAATTAGGCTGTTTAAACAGATACGTATAGCTCAAATTATCAGCGTCATTTGTAGTTTTTTCAATTTTTACTGTTTTCGATGCGTCGATTGCTGTTGCCATGGATGCAATCAGTAAAAAAACGCAGAAAACAACACCAACGCTTCGTCTACCTATTTTTATCTCTTTAGTATTAATTTTTTTCATATTTTCACCTCCGCAAAATATACTATGTTTAACAAGTGTTAATCTTGAATAGGGTTTTTAAGTCTTTTGCAAGAAGCAATTGTGATTGTAATTATACAAAAATTTAAACAACAGGATGGGAAGGGTTGGAGGTGATTTAGAGGGGGTAATTGGATGGGTATTCCCTAAATAATAAAACTTGCATTCCATCCTTCCCAATTGTTGTTGTAATATTGAATGATTCGGGGAGTTTAAGTGCATTTTTCGCAGTTAGTTATGTACTTGCATATGTAGCAGAGCAGCTTTTAAGCAACTGAGCATGTACATGCACATATACCAGAGTCTACATTATGGAACTTTTGTCAACTTTCGTGGCTTTTCTCAATATAAAATCAATTTTTTGTGTTTATTTTGGAAAATAGAAGAATGCATGAACTTTAAAGCATTCAGACAACAGTTGTAAAGAAAAGATTTAATAATATAATATTAACAAATATTTATATAAACGAATAATATAGCTGGTGTAAATGAATCTTAAATTAAGAAAGCT
>CAZYFW010000101.1:4679-5370 GCA_964646685.1 uncultured Thermoplasmatales archaeon | reverse complement strand
GCAGAGCAATCGGCTCTTAACCGATTGGCCAGGGGTTCGAATCCCCTCAAGCCCGTTATACCAAAATTAGAAATAATTAACTGCTAACAAATTTAAATTTTAGATAGACTTATATTGGTACTTTATATATAGCTATTGGAACAGGAGGCGTTCTGTGAGGGATTCAATAGTTGAATTTGGAGAGTATGCGGGGAAGATATGGCAAACGCTGTACAAACATGGCTATCTAGACGGAGAAAAACTATTGGAGATAACGAAATTAACAGACACCGAGTTTAATGCCGGCATGGGGTGGCTTGCTAGAGAAGACAAAATAGCTAAAAAAGATCAATATGAATTAGATAGCACCAATTTAGAATCCAAAATTGGAACTAATGCAGGCAAAGTATGGAAAGTCCTGGATATTTGGGGCGAGCTTGACGTTTCCACAATAACAAGATTAACTAGGGTGGATGAACAAGATGTCTATTCTGCTCTCGGCTGGTTGGCACGGGAAGATAAAATCTGTGCTGACTCGAAACTAGAAAAATTCTACTTAAAATAAATAAATGTTACTTAAATAACTCAAAAACGCCATAATTTGGCCTAATATGCAGGTTTAAGCTAGCGTAAAAGCTGATAAATATCAATAGTGAGGAGTGGTAGATGAAAATAGCAATGGTTGGCTGGGAATATCCACCGTTCAAAGCGG
>CAZYFW010000101.1:0-4669 GCA_964646685.1 uncultured Thermoplasmatales archaeon | reverse complement strand
TGGTCTTGCTACTCATTGCTATGGACTTACTCGTAGTCTTGCTGACAAGAATGTAAAAGTAGATTTTTATATGCCCAAAACCAAGCACGCTTCTACTAGCGATAAGCCTAATTTGGTGATAAAAGAGGTTGGAGAGGCTGAAATATTTCCTTATGATAGACCCGATAGTAAGGAAATTGAAGGCATGTTTTATGATGCAGTTTACAGATATAATGATCTCGTTGTTGCAAGAGTAAAAGAAAATGTAGACGCTCAAGGTAAATATAATGCAATACACTGTCATGACTGGCTTACTATGAAAGCAGGCATAACCTTGAAGGAAAGCACAGGGATCCCTCTTGTTCTTACTGTTCATTCAACTGAATACGATCGATCTGGTTGGCTTCACCCTAACCAATGGTTTATTGATATTGAAAGAGAGGGCATGGAGAAAGCTGATAGAATCATTGCTGTAAGTCATTTTACAAAGAGAATTATTGTTGATAAATACGGTATTAATCCTGATAAAATCAGCGTTGTTCATAATGCAGTTTATCCAATTCAAGAAGGTCATAAACAGGAGATTGTATTGTTCTTGGGTAGACTTACTATTCAAAAGGGAGCCGAGTTTTTTTTACAAGCGGCACAAAAGGTGAAGGACTACGAACCAGATGCTCGTTTTGTTGTGGCTGGTTTTGGAGATATGTTACCTCGTTTGATAACCCAGACAGTTGACATGGGCATTGCTGATAAAGTTATATTTACAGGACGCTTGACTGAAGAAGAAGTCAAACACATTTATGGCATTTCAAGTGTATATGTTATGCCTTCAGTTAGCGAGCCATTCGGGATTACAGCTCTTGAAGCTATTTCAGCAGGTACTCCTACCATCACATCCAAAACTGCAGGTTTTTCTGAAGCGTTCAAAAATTGCCTTCGCGTCGATTTTTGGGATACTGATGAAATGGCAAACAAAATCATATCATTGCTGAGATACGATCCGCTACACAGAACTTTATCCCATGAAGGAAAACGTGAGATTGATCTCTTTACATGGGATCGTGTCGCCGAAAAGACAATAGACGTTTACAACGGAGTTATATAATATGCCATCAGCATGTATTTATTTTGAGGTTCATCAACCAATGAGGTTGAATCGTTTTTCTGTGTTTAATATCGGTGAAGAAAACAGCCCTCTGTCTCGCTATTTTGATAGTAAACTCAATCGCGAAATCTTTGAAAAAGTAGCAAGAAAATGTTACCTTCCAACAAATATTTTACTGCTAAATTTGATCAACGAATTCGATGGGAAATTTAGAGTGTCATTCAGTTTGACTGGAACCCTTGTTGAATACTGCGAGCAATTCATGCCAGAGGTTCTTGATAGTTTTAAAGAATTGTTTAGAACTGGCGCAGTTGATTTTATTGAAGAGACCTATTTCCATTCTCTATCCAGTTTGTATGATGATTTGGAAGAGTTTGAAGAACAAGTAAAAATGCATCAAATGATGATCAATAGGATATTTGGCTATAAACCAAAGGTTTTCAGAAATACAGAGGCCATCTATGATAATCGTATCGCCAAAAAAGTTGAAGAGATGGGATATAAAGGAATTATTACAGAAGGAACAGAAAAGATATTGGGATGGCGTTCACCAAATTATCTCTACAAATCTTCCAATGCAAATATGAAGGTGCTGTTGAGAAACTATACATTAAGCGATGATGTAGGCTTCCGATTCTCCGCTCGCCATTGGCCAGGACATCCTCTTACTGCCGATAAATATGCTCGTTGGATGTCACACTGTGAAGGAGACTTGGTCAACCTGTTTATGGATTATGAGACCTTTGGAGAACATCAATGGACGGAAACTGGTATTTTTGATTTTTTGAGACATTTACCTGGAGAGATACTAAAATATCAAAACCTTGATTTTGTTACTGTGAGTGAGGCGATTGAACGGTACCAACCTACTGGCGAGATTGACGTACCTTGGGCCATATCATGGGCAGATGCGGATCGTGATGTATCTACTTGGCTTGGAAACGATATGCAGATTGCGTGTTTTAATGAATTAAAGAATATGAGGGAAAAAATAAAGGAACAAGGTAGCCCTGCCTTATTGCATACATGGCGTCTCTTACAAACATCTGATCATCTATATTATGTTTCCACAAAGGGACTCGAGGACGGTGATGTGCATGCATATTTCAATCATTATGATACTCCATATGATGGATTCATAAACTATATGAACGTCCTACAAGATTTAAAACAAAAATTGGATTAATTTTTTTTAAGTTTTAAATGATAATTATCTTTCATATAAATAAGATATTTTTTAAAGACGTATTTGTTTATGTTGTATTGAGGAGAGTAAAATTTGAAAATAGTGCATTTCTCTTGGGAGTTTCCACCAGTAATCTATGGAGGATTAGGAACATTTGCCACTGAAATAACTCAAAAACAAACATATTTTGGTAATGAGGTCACTGTCTTTTCATTAAATGAAAACAACAGTTATAAAACATATGAAAAATGGAATGGCATAGATGTATATCGGCCAAAAACTCTTGACTTAGCATCCACATATCATCTCTTTGCAGATCATGAGCTTCGTTCGTGGGGGCCAAATTTCAAGTTTTTTTCAGATGTAATTAATTATAACACAATGTCAGCATCTCAGCTTGTAAATTTACTTGTAGGGACGGAAAAAAAATCATTTGATATAATTGATGCTCACGATTGGCTGGGCATAATTGGCGGTATGATCGCAAAAAAAGAACTAGGCATTCCTTTGATGTTCCATGTTCACTCCACCGAAGTTGGCAGATCCATTGGACGAGGATCTCATGCGATAAAAGATATTGAATTTGAAGGTGGGCAGGTTGCTGATTGTGTGATAACTGTTTCATATGCAATGAAAGATGAGCTCGAAAAACTAGGATTCCCTCCACATAAAATAAGAGTTTGTTGGAACGGCGTAGATCCAACTAAATATGATCCGACTAAGATATCAGATGAAGATAAAAGTCAACTTCGAAGAGGATATGGAATTGCTGATGACGAAAATATGTTATTTTTTGTCGGACGTCTTGTTACAGTAAAAGGCGTTGACAATCTCGTTAAAGCAATGCCCCGTGTTCTTGAAGAATTCCCAAATACAAAACTTGTCATTTTGGGTATAGGGGATTTAGAATGGGGTCTTAAATCTCAATCAGAAAAACTTGGAATACAAGACAAGGTTATATTCAGGACTGAGTTTGTTAGTGAAACGGAACGTATTCAACATTACGCTGCTGCCGATTGCGTAGTTTTACCATCCATATATGAACCATTTGGCATCGTCTGCACAGAATCAATGTCCATGGCAAAGCCAACCGTTGTTGGAGCTAGAGGAACAAATGGTTTTCGCGAGCAGATCGTACCTAATGGTGATAAACAATGTGGAATTCATATAAATCCTCACGAACCAAATGACATTGCATGGGGCATAAAACAAGTTTTACAATTAGATGATAAAGGAAAAAGAATGGGCAAAAACGCAAGAGAGAGAGTAATTGAAACATTTAATTGGGATTCAGCTACAAAGAGAACTCTAGATGTATATAACGAATTTCTTTAGATGAACTATGAGAGAATGGATAGTTACAAATGGCCTTGGCGGCTATGCTTCCCTTACACATCAGAATACAAACACTCGTAAGTTTCACGGTCTTTTAATAGCCAGCTTGAATCCGCCAACTGAAAGATGGGTTTTTGTTTCAAATGTTTTTGATCATGTCCAATTTAGAGATGGCAGTTGTCATTTGAATGATACTAAAGGAAAATTTATGTTTGATCTATTTCCATCATTTTCTTATAAAATTAGAGGAGCCGATATCAAAAAAACCATGTTTATGGAACATGGAAAAAATACAACTGTCATTAAATATGAAGTTAATACGAAAAAACCAATTACAATTGTTCATAGTCCTGTTGTCAATTCCAGACATTTTTATGATGTAACAAGTCAGAGAACTCTCTCAATTAAAAAGAATGTTTTTGAAAGTGGTGTTTATGTTAAACCGGATAATACTGATAAAACGCTAACTATCATGTTGGAAGATTCCTCATATAAACCGGTACATTGCTGGGAGGAATTCTACTATCACAAGGATCGCGAAAGGAATGATTCCTGGATTGATAATAACATTCATATTGGTGAGTTTTCCAAAACAATTGAACAATCGGACAAATATTATCTAATTTTAACTCTTGAAGATAGATGCGATGACCCTGCAATTATATATGGGAAAGAAGTAGAAAGAAAAAAACAGTTGCTCTCGCAGACCAACCTTCCAAAAAAATTTGAAAAACTGGTTTTATCTGCCGACAATTTCACAGTCAAAAAAGGAGATGGGAAGTCTATTATTGCTGGTTATCATTGGTTCGGTGATTGGGGTAGAGATACACTGATAGCACTTCCAGGAATTGCACTTGTAACAAAGAGATTTAACGATGCGAGACAGATTTTGCTCAGCTTTAGTAGATACTGTAAAAATGGCCTTATTCCTAATGTATTTATGGACAGAGATTCTGTAGCAGTATACAATACCGTTGATGCCTCGCTGTGGTTTGTGGACAGAGTCTATCAATATTTGAAATACACTAATGATGTGTCATTTCTTGATTGTATATGGGGGACTT
>CAZYFW010000100.1:0-5447 GCA_964646685.1 uncultured Thermoplasmatales archaeon | reverse complement strand
CTTAACGCATAGAATATGCAAAGTCACATTCTTCATATCGGATACATTGCTGCACCTGATCTTTTTGGTGTGGGGAGTGTTTTTCCACTTGTGGGAAGTAAACATCAAGATGCACTGCTAAAGATCGTTAAACTCCATCGTTTGTCTAATGAAATGTCTGATCTGGTCTGTGGCCGTACGACTCACCCCATCAGACTTGTTGTTGGAGGATTCTCTGCAATACCGACCGTAAAACAACTGAGTGATTTACGACAACGATTAAAAGAGGGGCTAAAGACTGCAAAAGAAGTTGCCAATGTTTTGAATAGCGTTGTTGATAAATTCCCTGATTTTGAGAGAGAAACAGAATACATTGGACTTAGCTCTAATGAAGAATATGCATTCTACGACGGCGTTATCACCTCAACAGATACTGGCAGACATCCAGATAATAAAGATTACAAATCATTAATGGACGAATATGTTGTTCCACATTCTACCGCAAAACATGCAAAACATAAAAGGGATTCATATATGGTTGGAGCACTAGCCCGGTTCAATCTTAATAGCAAACAGTTACACCCAATTGCTAAAGAAGTTGCTAATCTCTTCAAATTGAAGGCAATAAGTTATAATCCCTTTATGAATAATATCGCACAACTTGTTGAGTTTGTTCACAATATTGAGGATTCTATGCTCTTAATCGATAGATTAATAAACGAAGGCGTCAAAGAGGAAAAACCAGTCGATTTCAAATTAAAAGCAGGAAGAGGCGTTGGGATTGCTGAAGTACCAAGAGGGATACTTGTCCATGATTATACTCTTGACGACAAGGCAAAATGTGCAAAAGCAAATTGTGTCATTCCTACAAATCAAAATCACGCGAATATTCAAAAAGACATGGAAGGATTGGTTCCCCAAATCATTGATAAACCAAGAGAAGAGATTGAATTAAATCTTGAGATGTTAGTGAGGGCATATGACCCATGTATCTCATGCAGCACTCATTATCTTGATGTAAAATTTGTGTAGTATCATATATGAAAAGAATAGGTGTTATCGGTATTGGAAATCCTCTGAGAAAAGATGATGGCATTGGCATAGTTCTTCTAGAAAAACTAATTGAAAAAAAAGATGAGTTACCCGATAGCGTAGATTTTATTGATGGGGGCACTGGCGGCATGAACCTCCTTCATTTGCTTGGCCATTTTGATATCGCAATTATCCTCGATGCAGTTAACTTTGATGGACACCATGGGGAGTCAAGACTGTTTACATTGGATGAGGTCCGCAGTCAAAAAATCTCTTTAGGCATGTCAACTCACGAGTCGGATTTATTAAAAGTTATACAGCTTTCGAAAGAGTTGAAGGAGTGCCCTGATGAATTATTTATTTTTGGCATTCAACCAAAGGATATTTCATTTGGTAGTAATCTTTCATCTGAACTACAACATAACATTAAACCGTTATTGATTCGTTTGAAAACTGAAATAGAAGCAATTTTTAATAAAAATAAATGATAAGAAGTTTAGGAGTTAGAGAATTATGAAAGGTGAGCCTGTTAAATATACATATACCACTCATTTAGAATGGACGGATCAGAAAAAAGGAAAAATACAATGTGACGATAAACCCGACATCGTGGTTGCTTGTCCACCTGAGTTTGGTGGCCACCCTGGCATTTGGTCCCCAGAAGATTTCTTTCTGGGTTCGGTTGAGATTTGTACAATGACCACGTTCCTATGGTTTACCAACAAAGAGCAACTTAATTTTAAGTTCTATAAAAGTAAGGCTACTGGTACGGTGGAATTAGTAAACAGAGTTTTTCAATTCAGTTCCATTACAATCAAGGTCAAAGTTGGCGTATTTTCAGAAGAGGATTGCATAAAAGTTGAAAAGATATTAAAAAAAGTAGAACGTGCTTGTTTGATTACTAATTCTATCAAAACCAACATTCATATTGAATCAGATATACTTGTTTGTTAGTTATAGACGCATAACATTAATAAATAAACTATCAATAACAAGACAACACTTGTTTGATGCGGTTATGGAGGTAAAATATTATGACAAAAATAGAGGGATACGATCTACCAGATGATTTGTACTATCATAAAGATCATGCATGGGTAAAGGTTGAATCAGATGGAAATGTAAGAGTTGGAATGAACGATTTTTATCAAAAGAGTGCGGGTGATACTACCTATATTGACCTCCCATTTGAAGGTGATGAGGTAGAACAAGGGGAAACATGTGGAAAGATTCAATCTGCTAAATGGGTGGCTAAATTTGTGTCCCCGGTGTCTGGTGAAATACTCGAGGTTAACGAAGAACTTGAAGATGATTGTACATTGATAAATAAAAGTCCATATGACAAAGGATGGATAATGCTGATAAAACCATCAAATTTTGACGGAGAATCTGAAACCCTCGTTCATGGCAACAAAATTGAGTCATGGCTTAAGAAAGAAATAGAAGATGCTGAGAAGAAGAAAAAATAGATTTTTCTATTTTTGAAAAAAACAAAAACTTTAAATACTCTGTTTTGTATCACATGTCAAATTGTAATAATTACAAATTAGGAATTATTACACAAGGGGTTCATAATGTTTGAAAAATATGTAGAAATGCTGAAAGAAAAACAAATTAAAATCACTCCTCAACGATTAGAAATATTGAAATATCTAGATGAAAATAGAACCCATCCAACAGTAGATGAGATCTACCACAAATTAAAAAAAAATAACCCTGCATTATCAAAAACAACAGTTTATAACTCCGTAGATATGCTAAGTGACCATGGGTTAATACAGACAATATACATCACAGGTTCAGAGCAGCGATATGATTTTAAACATGGAATGCATCATCATTTCCTTTGTAATAAATGCGGGGAGATATTTGATATAGATATTGAATGTCCAAATTTACAAAGCATGCTTGAATGTGGACATCATGTAGATGAAGTTCATGGATATTTCAAAGGTATATGTAATAAATGTTTGAAAAAGGAGAAAAAATAAAGATGGATTTTAAAACACTGCATAAGGTATCATATGGTCTTTACATAATAACTTCAAAAAATGATGATAAAATAAATGGACAAATAGCAAATGTTTTATTTCAAATTACAGCAGAACCACCAAGAGTTGCTATTAGTATAAATAAACAAAACTTAACGCATGAATATATCAAAAAAAGCAAAGTATTTGCTGCTTCAATTATATCTGTAGAAGCACCAATGACATTGATTGGTAATTTTGGATTCAAATCAGGTAGAGATATTGATAAATTTAAAGATATTAAATATAAAATAGGTAAAACCAAAGCGCCAATTGTAACTGATGACTCTCTCGCATATGTTGAAGGAAAGGTTATTGATTCAATAGAATGTGGAACACATACTATTTTTATTGGCGAAGTTGTAGATGCTGAGATTTTAACTGAAGATGAACCTATGACTTATGCTTACTATCATACCTGTAAAGGTGGAGTATCACCAAAAACTGCTCCAACCTATATAAAAGATATAGATACTAAAAAAACAAAGGAGGAAGAAAAAATGGATAAATATGTATGTAAAATTTGTGGATATGTATATGATCCTGAGAAAGGAGATCCAGATGGTGGAGTAAAACCAGGTACAGCTTTTGAGGATATACCTGATGACTGGGTATGCCCGGTTTGTGGCGCTAAAAAAACCGATTTTGAGAAGGCGTGATAAAACTGAATAAAGTTGAAATTAAGCCAGATATTTACTGGGTCGGTGGAATTGACTGGGATATCAGAAATTTCCATGGATATTCTACAAATCGTGGTACAACATACAATGCTTATCTAATAATAGATAAAAAGATAACATTGGTAGATACTGTTAAATATTATCTATTCGATGAAATGGTTTCCAGAATAAAAGAAATCATTGACCCAGCAAAAATCGATTACATTATTTCAAATCACGTTGAAATGGATCATTCTGGCTCAATTTCTAAAATGCTTGAGATATGTCCAAATGCAAAAGTTTTCACATCTCCTCGCGGGATAAAAGGACTAAAAAGGCATTATAAAAAAGATTGGAATTTTGAAGTTGTAAAATCAGGCGACACGCTAAATATTGGAAAAAGAACTCTGCATTTCGTAGAAATTCCAATGGTTCATTGGCCTGATTCAATGGTTACTTATATTCCAAGTGATAAACTACTACTTCCAAACGATGCATTTGGTCAGCATATCGCATCAACAGAGCGTTTTGATGATGAAATTGATTGGGGCATCCTAAAAGAGGAGGCGGCGAAGTATTACTCAAATATTGTTATGCCCTATGGTAGTCAAGTTCAGAAAGCTTTTGAAGCGATATCTGGACTTGACATTGATATGATTGCACCAAGTCATGGTATTATTTGGCGATCAAAAATACCAAAAATTCTCGCTGAATACAAAAAATGGGCAAGTTATGAAACAGAAAATAGAGCGCTTATTATCTACGATTCAATGTGGGGCTCAACTCAAAAAATAGCATATGCATTGTTGGAAGGAATTCAGGAATCAGGTATACCTGTAGCAATTAGAAACCTTCAAAATACCCATATATCTGATATCGTAACTGACCTTAACTCATCAAAATTAATACTTATAGGTTCACCAACACTTAATAATACAATGCTTCCAACAATGGGAGGTTTCTTAACTTATCTAAAAGGACTCAGACCTAAAAATAGAATAGGATTTGTTTTTGGATCTTATGGTTGGGGAGGTCAGGCGGTTGGTGAAGTTGAAAAAATAATTAAAGATCTTTCATGGGACATGCCTGTTGAAAGTATCAACATTAATTTTGTCCCTGATGAAAAAGAACTAGATGATGTAAAAAAAATTGGAAATGAATTAGGAAAAATATGTAAAAAATGAGGTGAAAAAAATGGAAGAAGAAAAAAATTATGCAATGCCGTTGATAGGTGATAAATTCCCAAAGATGGAAGTACAAACTACCCGTGGAATGAAAAAACTACCGGATGCTTTCAAAGGAAAATGGTTCATATTATTTAGTCATCCTGCTGATTTCACCCCTGTTTGTACAACAGAGTTTTATGCTTTTCAAAAACGTTATAATGAGTTTAAAAAACTTAATACCGAGCTTATCGGTCTTAGCATTGATCAAGTTTTTTCCCATATACAATGGGAAGAATGGATAAAAGATAATCTGAAAATAGAAATCAAATTTCCGATAATTGCCGATACTGGTAAAGTGGCAAAAACTTTAGGTCTTATTCATCCCGGAAAAGGCTCAAGTACAGTACGCGCAATTTTTATGGTCGATTCTAAAGGAACAATTCGGGCAATTTTATATTATCCTCAAGAGCTTGGACGTAATATGGATGAGTTTTTACGTATGGTCAAAGGTTTTCAGGTTGCAGACAAAAACGGTGTGGCTATTCCTGCTAACTGGCCAAATAATGAGCTAATAAAAGATA
>CAZYFW010000099.1:0-5504 GCA_964646685.1 uncultured Thermoplasmatales archaeon | reverse complement strand
ACCCTCGACATCACGGTCTTCAGCCGTGCACTCTCCCAGCTGAGTTACCGCGGCAGGTAACAAAAAGATTGATAAAGATGGTTTAATCAAGTGTTTTGATGAGTTTTTGGGACGTGTCACTAATATTCTTTAAGGTTTTTTTGAGTATCACCATAGTTTTTTCAGCATCACCGGTTGTCACGGCCCCTTGAGGCGATGGTTCAATAAGGCCATCCTGTTCCAAGATTCTTAATGAATATCTGACCATATGTTGAGGATAGTTGGTCATTTCAGAGAGTTTGATTATCCCCATTGGCTGATTTTCTTGTAGGGTCTTGAGTACATGGATGTGTCGTTTCAAGATATCTAATTCAGTTTCAATCACACTTGTAAGTACACATCTTTCTTTTTTTACATCGGTCATTTTTCATACCTCTACGTTACTTGTTAACACCCGTAATCTATTCCCATTATTTAAAAATCTCTATTGCAAAAGTATCTCTAAAAGTCATCACCAAACTCCTAGGCATATAGTAAGATATGCATCAAAATAGTAAAGAGACTCATATTTTTTCTGCAAATAGATGGACATGAACAGGAATTACATCCTTATCAAAAATGTCCTTAGACAATATCTTAAAATTCTTAAAATAACGCTTATTTACAAAATCTTCTTTTGAAACGCTATTCTGATATTTCACTTCAATTGCTTCTTTAGAACTGATTACGAAATCCGTCTCTTTTTTTATTTTTGTAAAATAGATATCATCAAGAGCATGTTGTTGCTTCAGTGTTGCACCTACAATTCCTTCAACTATCTTTTCTTTTTCTACAGGAATATTGAGTTTATTCGAAACTACTTTCAAAATGAATGGATCATACATATAGATTTTTTTGTTTTTATTGTAATTTACTTTATTCTCCCCGATATCATAAAAGAAACAACCGAAAACAACAAAAAGATTTGAGAGTAATTCAACATAAGAGCTTATTGTCACATGGCTCTTCACTGATGATCTTTTAGCCAGTGAATCCCAACTGACAGGAGTACTATAACACACAAGAATGCTTTTAATAATTTCTTTAAGTGTCTGCTCGGTTTTCCCTTCTTTCAATACGTCTCCAAGAATCCAGGAATAATACAAATCATGGATGTAGTTAGGTATTTCGTTGTTCAGTTCATATTCATTGATAACGAGTGGAATTCCGCCCGTGATTAGGTATTTTTCAAAAAAAATCTTCAATTTATTGCTATGATACTTTAGTTTACCAACACCTTCCATTTCGTGCTTTTTATACCATTCTGGATCCATTACTTGTACATATTCTCGGAAGGTAAGGGGTAAAAAGAATAGATCTTTACCATGCTTTCCCCGTCTACCGGGTAATCGTTCTGTCCCTTTTTTAAGATCTATTGCATTTGACCCAGTGAGTATGTAACAGACGTCGGTTGTGATGTTATTATCGATAGCAAATTTAATTGCTTTCTGCCAATCTGAGATCTCCGTTATTTCGTCTAGAAGGATGTATTCCGGTTTTGCATTTTTAACTCTGCAAAAATCAGCATATTCCTGAAGAAGTGTTATGAGATCATCCTTTGAGGCAAGGTTATCACATGACCAATAGAATATATTTTCCTTTGGGGTAGATTGGAGTTTTTCTTTAATAAATAACTTCAGAAATGTTGTTTTCCCTATTTGACGTGGGCCTCTTATTGAATATACGCTGCCAATTCCAAAACGCTCTTTCAACATAGGAGAATGATAGATGTATTTGAAATTTTGTAGGGCTCTGATATGTTTGTCAAGCTCTATTGCATTTTTGTGTTCCCACCAAGGATTTAAACTAATTAGGTCCATATTGTTATTAGTAATAACAGTTTATTTATAAAGTTTACGTTATTATCAATGACAGACTTTTGATATATGGCCGATAATTAACATCTTCGCAGACTTAAAAATCTCTATTGTTACAAAAATAAATTAGGTAAAAAGAAGAGAGCTAGTTATAATATATTTTATAATTGAGGAGTGTAATCTCTTGTCCAAGTATTAAAATCTAATTCTAAACGAGATTTATCAAATTCTATTGTTGTTATTTTTGTACCAAACTCCTGATTGCAATATGAATTCTCAAAACGTGGATAAGGCCCCAAATCTACAGTCTCATCACCAACTTGCATCGGACCATTCCAAGCCACTGTGACAATACCTTGAGACGGTGAATTATAACACACATTATATCCTAACTTTTCCTTAGTTATATCGATGTCAGCTTGTTTAATTGATGTTTTAAAATTTTCAAAAGTATTATATTCATCAGCGCTACCCATTTCGCAAATGTATGCGTTTTTTAAACCTAGAGATCGAAGTTCGTAATTATTCTTCCACCAAGTTGGCTTGTAAGAATACAACGCAACATATCCGTCTCCCTTTTTTCCAAAGACCCACCCACCATCTATTTCCCATTCGTCAAAAGCCTTTGTTGGAAAGTAAGCATGAACATAATTATACTTAATGTCAGCAACACGCCTTAAGATACGGAGAAGTAGCTTTGCACCCACTGGCAATGACGAGCGGTCGTATTGAATAATGCCTATATTTTTGTAAAAGGTCGCTCTTGGTCTCCAACCACCCATCCATTTTTGTTCAAACCCCTGTGTTATAGCACCTGGGCAATTCGTGTAGACAAATGCTTCTTTATCAAGAGTTGCTTGCCAAATATGTGATTGCATGCTATTCGTACCTTTAAAATGATCTTGAGCACCAGAGAGCTGATAGTAAGGCGTCCTATAAGTGTATATATTTGCACTCTGCAAACATACTCCTTCAGTTATTATTTGTATGAGGTTACTATATTCACTAAGCGAAATACCTCTGAAAAAGGAAGCAACTTTTAGAAAATTAGTAAGTAACTTTGGCCCATAAATCAGATTAGAGTCCAAGTCGTACTTATTTATCATACGAAGTGATTCATCAATCGTTTGTGGGGCAATGGAGGCAGCCATTGACCACCAGAACATCATATCCTTTTCCGAATAAGAAATATTGTAAAGAGGACCATCATCCAGATCGATGCTGTTGCGCTCCTTGTGCTCGATGTAATTAGTAGCATCTGCAGCGATTGCTTCGATGATAGGAGGTGGTGCATAATGATTGCTGGTAGCTAAAGCGACATTAGCCATATTAGATATATCAGGTTTATGCCTACCAATCCCAAGCATTAACCAAGCAGCTTCAGCAGCACTTTCCAAGCATGTGCCAATTCTACGACTATCGTACAAGCGACCCATAGAAGTAGCATACGTTCCATTATAGAAATTAGCAGCAAAACCAAAGGCCATAAGATCTAAAACCATTGCAGCTTTGGTAACTACCTCTGCATCATTCGCAAAATCTACTAAATTGACTAATGCGGCTATAGTTTCTGTATAATAAACTCCCGAATGCCATTCTGCAAAACCAAACTGTGCTTTCCAATCCAACCACCTTTTAACCAATGGTAGTGCATGCTCATGATGATCTATACCAGTCATATATGAATTTTTGAAAGTGCTATTTGGAAAAAGTTGTCCGACAAGCAATTCAGAAGTATGATATAATATCTGGTGGTTTTCCGTATAAAATATTTGTTTATCTTTACCAGGTTCTGTAAACCAATATTTAGCTGATCCTAAAGCATCACAGATTTGATTTTTTAATGAGCGACTTAATGTCGAATGCCCAGTTTCAGTTTTTTCATTGTCCAGGTAAATCAAACGAATAAGTTGAATAATGTCGAAATCACAACAATCCTCAAAATTGTAAATTCTTTCAAGGCTATCATAAATAACATCTTCGAATATACTATCTCCCAAATACACCCGGGCAGGCTGAGCAGAAAATTTATCACTATTACTTGCATCAATTAGAAGGACATTCTGTCGATTTCTAAATCCAATAGTGGCATCCCAATCAGAAAACAAAGAAACGGGATGAATAAAGTCTGTTTTCAACCAATAAGTCCAAGTTGGCTCTGGAGCTGTGAACGAAACCGCCGTTGTGATTGGTTGGATTAAAATTAGTAATGCTATGATTCCTAGCAACAAGGTTTTTCTCAATGTAATGGTTCCTCCCATGTATCGTAATATTATAGAGCAAAGTATATAAATCTTTATAAGAAATAAAAAGAAAAAAGATAGAATAATGAATAGATTTTTATCTGATATGAGCATTTGGATGGAAAATACATGAAACCGATTACTAGAAAACTAATCCTCATCGCATGCTTGCTTTTTTTGTTACAATTACTAATACAACCAGTTCTAGCAGATGCAGAAATAACCGTTGATTATTTCTACAGTAGTAGCTGTGGAACTTGTAGGACTAATAAAGAACATATTCAAGAGGTTGAAGAGTATTACAACGGTAGCAAAGACATAATAGTTTTTCAAATGAAGGATGTAAAAGATTATAATGAAGAGCATCAATTTTATAAAAGTAATTATAGTGCAAGTGGATATTTTGTCGTTGTAAAAAACTCAACAAACCTAACAATAGTTCCTAGCTCACATTTAACAGAAGATGGAGTTTGGACTTATCTCAATACAACTATTGCCGATTATATTGCTGGAATAGAACCTGAGCAACTCTTTGATCCAAATATAGCAATATTTGACACTCCTTTTGGTAGAATAGAAATCAATGTTACTGAATTATCTTTACCTGTTTTAACAGTTATACTAGGTGGTCTTGATAGCTTCAATCCTTGTGCATTTTTTATCTTGATTATCTTACTTAACCTGCTAATTTATGTTCAATCTCGTAAGCGAATGCTCTTGATCGGGGGCATATTCATCTTCTTTTCGGGTCTACTTTACTTTATCTTCATGTTTGTATTGTTTAATGTATTTCTATTGACCCGGGAACACGTGCTTGTTGTCACCATTGTCGCTGGCGCAATTGCACTTACTCTAGGAATTATTAATATCAAAGATTTCTTCTTTTTCAAAAAAGGAGCATCTCTAAGCATTCCTGATGAAAATAAGCCAGGCTTGTTCAAACGTATGAGGGAGCTTGTTAAGACGCCGAAAGTCGTTACTGCAGTTGCTGGTACAATTGTTTTGGCAGGTGTCGTGAACTTTTATGAGCTGCTTTGTACGCTTGGTTTGCCGCTTGTATTTACCAGACAACTGGCATTTTATAATTTGTCTGGTGTTGAGCAGGCTCTTTATATCTTTTTTTATAATGTGGTTTATGTAATACCGTTGATTGTTATAGTCCTTATTTTTGTGTTTACTTTGGGTAGAATAAAGTTAAGCAAATGGCATGGACAGATATTGAAGCTCTTAACAGGTATTATGTTGACTTCGTTTGGCATACTATTTCTATTTGATTATACAATATTAGAAAATGTTGTTACGCCGATATTATTGTTAATATTTAGTTTGTTAGCAACTGTTGTTATTTCTAAGATTTGGAAAAGGGTAAGAAAAATAGAAGATTGATTATTTATAGTGTAGGTTTTGCTATCTTTTTCGATTTAAT
>CAZYFW010000098.1:0-5725 GCA_964646685.1 uncultured Thermoplasmatales archaeon | reverse complement strand
AAAAATTGTTAACATAACCTCTATCTTATACTCATTCAGCAAGTAACGCAAGCAAAACGTCAATAGATAAGGACATCTGTTCTTTTATTCTATTATGTCGATATCTGATTCTTCCTGGTCATCAGTTTTCTCTTCTTTTTTCTTTGTGGTGACTCTTTCAGGGAAATGAGAAAGAATAACAATATCGCCAACAGAATTGACCCACCGGTATGGAACTGCCACATCAACTGTACCTTCAACCAGAGAGGGGTTGGTGTTCGTTACAAGTAGACTACTAACACGCTTTTCATCCATATCTATGAAAACATTTCGCACATGTCCAACATATGTCCCCTCACGAGTATAAACCGGTAGTTTCAGAAAAGATGTGATCTCATCCGTCTCAGTGCTTTTTTCTTTTTCCATCATGTAATCAAAATACATTTTCCTATATTAAAATATTCTGTTTTACTTTTTAATGGTTAATTCAAAAAAAACCTGTTTCCAATTTAGTATTCTACTAAGAGAATTAGTTGAAAAGAGCGGTTCGCTTACATCTCTGCTATTTTGGAACACTGTCCTCAACTGGGGCTCTTATCATATTTTCTTATAAAATGAATGAATTGACTAAAACAGGGATTGAGGGTTTTCTTGGAAATGGAAATCTGGATATAAGTATTCTTGGGAAAAGAATATATGCAACGCTGGAATGTTGTTGGGGGTTAGATGTGGGCTATTACTTGATTTTGTCTGCTGTTGTTACTTCCTTAATTGTTTTTATTTTTTATGTAAGAGAAATGCTGTTAAATAGAAATAGCAAGAGATGAAAATGAAAACAGGTTGAAATTGAAGAATAGTATTCCACTTTGTCCCATTATTACTCTTTTTTTAACTGATTCTTTTTTATTGTTTTTAAAAGGATCATATAGGCAGATCCATCGCTTAATAGTATAGCTAATGGTATATGCTATTAGCTTAATAAATTAATAGACGAATTTGCATTTAATAAATAAAAATTTAAAAACATTTAAAAAACACGAGTCTATAATTTTTGTTTAAAAAGAGAATGTTAAAATGAAAACAAAATGGTGGGCAATAGTACTAATGATTCTTTGTACAATATTTACTTCTGCAGGTCAGATTCTTTATAAATTCGGGGCAGAAAAATTAAGTTTTGATATTTACTCTGTGATATTTAACATACCTCTTATCTTGGGGTTGCTTAGCTATTGGATAGCTCTAGTTTTTTTAATTATAGCCTTTAAAGGAGGTGAATTAAGCGTGCTTTACCCAATAGTTGCAACAAGCTATGTTTGGGTGAGTATAGCATCTCCATTTTTTTTCGAAACAGATATTTGGACTTTAGAAAAAGGGATAGGTGTAATTATTATCGTAGCCGGTGTATCCTTAATAGGAGTGGGGGCTACTAAATGACACAACCGTGGGCTATGGTAGTGATATTATTTGCAGCAGTATTGGGGGCATTTGGACAATTGTATTTCAAACTTGGCTCAGATACTCTATCAATGAAAATAAAGGATTTACTAAGAAATCGTTATCTCATCATTGGCGTGGTTTTGTATGCAATTAGTACTGTAATTGCTATTATAGCGTTAAAAGAAGGAGAACTAAGTGTTTTATATCCATTAGTTGCTACAAGTTATATTTGGGCCACATTACTTGCTAAAAAAGTTTTAAAAGAAGATATCAACATATATAAATGGTCTGGCGTAGTTATGATTATAGTGGGTGTAATTTTTATAGTAAGATAAAAATAGAGATGAAACAATGACGGACTTAAGTGTAATACTGCCCTGTTATAACGAACAAGACAATGTAAAACGAATTCCTATAGAATTAATTAAAGAATTGGATAAATTAAAACTTGATTATGAAATCATAGCTATAAACGATGGGAGCATAGATGATACTTATGATGAACTTAAAAAAATTCAAAAAAAATATTCTATGATAAAAATAGTAAATCATGAAAAAAACAGGGGTCTTGCATCAGCAGTAAGAACAGGTATAGATCATGCTACAGGTGAGCTAACAGTAACTCTAGATGTTGATTTTACTTATCATCCTAGACAAATTAAAAAGTTAATAGATCGGTATAATAAAGGCGATGTAGATTTAGTAATGGGCAGTCCCTTTCTAACTGGAGAGTACTCTAGCGATATTCCTAGATATAGAATATGGCTCACTAAAACAGGGACCTTACTATATAGCATAGCCTTAGGTGAAAAAATTTCTTGCATATCAGCTATTTTTAGACTGTACAAAACAAAGCATCTTAAAGAAATCGATTTGAACCCCACTCCAAAACCAAGGGGTGGTTTTAGTATAAATGCGGAGATTTTAGCAAAACTTTTGTTTAAAAATTGCCGATTTGTCGAGATACCTGCTACGTTAACTGTAAGGAAATATGGAGAATCAAAAATTAACAATTTAAGAGAAATTGTTGAACAGTTGTATCTAGTCTCTAAAATCTTCTGGTGGAGGATAACAACCAAATGAAAATTGGAATAATAATTGGAACACGCCCGGAAATCATCAAAATGTCAGTGATTATAACATTATGTGAAGAAAGAAATCTTGATTATTTTGTCATTCATACTGGGCAACACTACTCATACAATATGGACAAAGCATTTTTTGAAAATTTAGAATTACCGAATCCAAAATATAACCTTGAGGTTGGTTCAGGAACGCATGGAAAACAAACAGGGAGGATATTAGAAAGAGTCGAACAAGTTTTGCTTAAAGAAAAACCCCCAATAATTCTGGTTCAGGGAGATACCAATACAGTTTTTGCTGGGGCTTTAGCAGCTAACAAATTAGGCATAAAAGTAGGTCATGTTGAGGCGGCTTTAAGAAGTTATGATAGAACTATGCCTGAGGAGATCAATCGGATTTTAACTGACCATATATCTGATTATTTGTTCTGTCCTACAGAGCAGAACAAAGAAACGGCACTTAGAGAGGGTATTGATCCAGATAAGATATATGTGACAGGTAACACCATTGTTGATGCCGTGATAAGAAATAAAAAATTGGCTATGAAAAAAAGTAAAATATTGAAAAATTTGGATTTAGATGCAGGAAAATATTTCCTCGTGACAGCCCATAGACAAGAGAATGTAGATTTTAAAGAAAAATTGAAAAAATTGTTGTCAGCCCTTGAAAAAATTTACAGAGAGTATAAGGTTCCCATGGTTTATCCAGTTCATCCGAGAACCAAAAAAAGGATGAAAGAGTTTAATCTGAAAACACCAAAGGGTGTTAGGTTGATAGAGCCGTTGGATTATCTTGATTTTTTAAAGTTAGAATCAAATGCTAAACTGGTATTGACTGACTCAGGCGGGATACAACAAGAGGCTTGTACATTAAAAATTCCTTGCGTAACTATTAGAGAAAATACTGAAAGTCCAGAAACAGTCGAAGTAGGTTCTAACATGATTGCTGGACTTGAAACCAACAAAATTTTTAAGTCTATGAATCAAATGCTAGAGAAAAATAATGATTGGAGAAATCCTTTTGGTGATGGAAATGCCTCTAACCAAATAATTGAAATTATATCAGCTTAACACTATGACGTTGTCCTATTAAGTTGGAGATTTTTCATAAAAGAAAAAAATAAAGTTATTAAATACCTTGACGACATAAATGTTAATATGAAATTGACTAGAAACACAGCCACAAAAATTCATTTTATACTTGACCAGATTATTCCTCCCATATTAAGAGATTCAAAGTTTTTTATGTATCTCCCGTTCCGAATAATATATGGAAATAAAGCGAAGATTTTCTTTAATTTTAAAGACAGAGCTCCATTTATGACTGAGGAAGAATTTAGTAGGGTTTATGAAGATATTGATAAAGTTTTAATAGAGCGCGAAATCGAACTAAACAATGATTGTATCGAGGAAATTCTCAAAAATACTGGTGGTGAGTCAGTGCTAGAAGTTGGGTGTGGGAAAGCTTGGTTAAGCAACAAAATAGAAGAATTAGGCTATAAAGTTACAGCAGTTGATGTATACATTAACAATGAAATAAAATTAAGATATCCTAAAATAACATTTAAGAATGGAAATGTAGAACACCTTCCTTTTGAAGACAGTAGCTTTGATACTGTTGTTTGCACGCATACACTTGAACATGTTCAAAATTTGACACAATCTATCGCAGAATTAAGAAGGGTTTGCAAAAAAAGACTCATTATTGTAGTTCCTAAACAAAGGCCCTATAGATATACTTTTGACCTCCACATCCACTTTTTTCCTTACATACATTCATTTTTGTTGGCTATTGGTGCTAGAGAAAAAAATGGATATAAAGTAATAGGGAACGATATATTTTATATTGAGGATTATAAATCTTAATTTCACCGTAAAAGCTTGTTATGTACTTAGATTACTTCTTTACTATAAAATCTCCTATAGACAGGACTTGAATTCCTGTATTAACAAAGCAGTTAATTGCTTCTCCAGGGGTGCATACAATTGGCTCTCCCTTTATGTTAAATGATGTGTTGAGCACAACTCCTTCTCCAGTCAAATTCTCAAATTCCTTAATAAGATCATAATACTTTGCATTAATCTCTCTCTTAACAAGTTGAGGTCTTGCTGTATAATCAACATGTATTATTGAAGGTACTTTGTCTCTCTTTTGGTCTTTTATTATAAAGGTGTTAATCATAAATGGGGAATCGCACCATTTTTCAAGATAGTCTGGAGCGCGTTCGTAAAGAATAGAGGGGCAGAAAGGTCTCCAAGGTTCTCTAAATTTGACTTTATTATTCACGATGTCTTTCATCTCGCTTTTTCTTGGATCAGCAAGAATACTTCTGTTACCCAAGGCTCTTGGTCCAACTTCCATCCTTCCTTGAAACCATCCAACTACTTTGCCATCTACCAAATGCTGTGCAGTTTCTTTTGCAATATTATCACATTTTGAATAATTTAGATTCGCCTTTTTCAAAGCTGACTCTATCTCATCATTAGTAAAACCAGGGCCAAGAAAAACATGTTCTAACTTTTTAAGATTTTTTTGATCCCCTCCATTTTCAAGATATACTACAATCGTTGATCCAAATGCTGTACCATCATCACCGCTTATCGGCTGGATATAAATATTTTCCAAGTCGCAATTTCTCCAAATATATCCATTCATCTTACAGTTAAGAGCGACACCTCCTGCCATACAAAGGTTTTTTATGCCAGTCCTGTCAATCAATTGATTGACCAGATGCGCTGCAACTCTTTCTAATTTATCTTGAGCTTCAAAAACTATATCCTTATGATCTTGATTAAAGTTGCCACCAACTGGACGTTCTCCAAATGATTCATTAAACTTGTCAGTAAAATTCTCCTCAACGCTTTTTTTACCAAAAGAGATATACGAAGGATCTATTTCATAACCTTTTTCAGTAATTTTTAGGATATTATCAACATGTTTTCGAAATTTTTTATTTGCCATCCCATAAGGTGCAAGACCCATAGTTTTTCCTTCACCATTATAAACTCTAAAACCTAACCATTTTGTAAATGCTGCATAATACCAGCCAAGAGAATGAGGAATATTGAACTCGTTTATTTTTTCAAATTTACCTCTTTCAACCTTCCACAATACTGTACAATTTTCTTCGCCATGTCCATCGATTGTCATTACTATTGCGTTTTCATACCCTGAACTGTAATAGGCAGTCAGCGCATGGCTGTAATGATGATCTACAAATTTAATT
>CAZYFW010000097.1:5605-5895 GCA_964646685.1 uncultured Thermoplasmatales archaeon | reverse complement strand
TGAAATTATGAATTTGAAAAACCAGGAGAAACTTAATTCGGGATATCACATAAAATAGTCTAAACCGAAACCTATAAAAACTAGCTATTATATTAAAAGTTGCGCTCTAGGATTAGTAATATTAATCTAAGTCTAGTGGAGATTAGGGATAGGATGGGTAGAAATGAAAAAAATTCAATTTTATAAAATATCAAACCAAATTAAGAAGACGCTGATTGTACCACTAATTGTATTAATGTTAATTGCAGCCATAACTCCAATTACTTTTGCTGGTACTGAGGATACAGTTC
>CAZYFW010000097.1:0-5505 GCA_964646685.1 uncultured Thermoplasmatales archaeon | reverse complement strand
TGCTGTTCTTGATGCACAAACTACAATGATAAACTTTAGTTGCACATACGCATAGTAGTTAGATTGACTAATTCCAACCATTGTATTTGCATACTCTTTAGTAATTTCTATAATTAATTAGTGTTATATTTGTATTAATATTTACAGCATTAAGTTAAAAACAAAAAAATCTCCTGGGTAGAGAGCGAGTGATTGGAGTCTTTGATAAGCATCATGTTCTCTCTTAAATTCTTTTTAATATTTGTTACAATCAAAACAGTCTTCTTGTTGCATCTTGCTTTCTCATCTATTAATGCATCTAAAACTTCAATAAATTGGCACCCGCATATGTATTTGCATATTTACATAAGAAAAACGCTAATAAGCACAATTTGTTTTTATAAATAACGTTACTTCACGTGGAATGGATAGGAATGGGATGTGCAAAAATGAACAAAATTCAATTTTATAAAAGATCAAATCAAATTAAGAAAATGTTAATTATACCAATAGTTGTATTGATGTTAATTGCAGCCATAACTCCAATTACTTTTGCTGGTACTGAGGATACAGTTCAAGTAACATTCACACCAACTGGTAATATGGACATAAGTGTTGACGAGACTCATGCAACGTTTGGTAATATTCCTGAGGGAACTGGAGGCCACACTCCTACCGAAGGAGCTGCCACTACCACTTATACTCTAACAAACAGCGGAAGTTCAGCTGCACATATATGGGTACAAACAAACTTTACTACAGTGGGCGCCGAGTGGACCCTTGACGGAACTCAGACTCCAGGTGTAGATCAATATACCATTCTTTTTATTAACAACAGTGGAGGAGCCGCATACTATCCTGCTGGGGCTAATCTAACTTGGGTTCCCAGTGTAGCTGGCGGTGGTGGTACACACCAATGGGGTATACGTTTATACTTAGGCAATGCATCTGGAAGTGCTGTTCTTGATGCACAAACTACAATGATAAACTTTAGTTGCACATACGCATAGGTAGTCGTTCTGGTTAACTTCAACTATTTGCAGAGAAGATTACGATATCGTAATCTCGTTCTTCTCTTCATTCTATTTAAATTTTTATACTATAAAGTATATTACGGATTGAAAAGGTAGGGGATATATGAAAAGAAGATCATGGATTTTTCTTTTTCTTTTGTTATCAATAGCAGGCAGTTTTTTAGTATATCCCATTGATGCTAGAGAAAGCATTTCGGCGGAGCCTGCAAAACTCACTATAGAAATGGGAGACAAATATCCAGAAGAGACTGTAAATTATAACATCCGGGTTACAAATACTTACTCTTATGATGTTGAGGTTTTAGCAAAAGTAATAAATCCTTTGGGTCTAACAAAAAATTACATAAAAATTCCTGATTTATCTTGGATCGATGTTAACCCTAAAATAATAAATGTTCCTGCTTATTCTTCTGCGGAATTTGAAATAATTATCAAAGTACCTGATGAGGAAAAACCATTCCATTATAATGAAAGCTGGGAAGTATGGGTCTTAGTAACACCACATGTACCAAGCGAGGTAGATGATGAATCATCTGTTGGAACTACTTTTCGAATAAAATATGCTATCAAAGTTTTGATTAGTACCCCTAATGGAGAGAAAAAACTACAATCGCCGCAGAATCTATATATCTTCTTAGCTGGATTAATTGGTTTCATTGTATTAGCTGCTATTTATTTTTATGTGAAAGGAAAAAGAAAGATCGAATCGAATAGAGCGGCTATTTTCTATGTTAAAAAGAAAGAAAATGGCATTCATAAAAATAAAAAATTTGAATGAATAATACTTTTTTGCATTATTTCAAATCTTAAATGATGTTATTATATTTTCTTGAACATATTTTGTAACATTAAATCGACTATAATTTTTTTGTTATATTCTCCTTAGGTGATTCACATATGACTCACATATGACTCACATATGACTCACATATGATAATAAAGTATTTAAATAAATGAATCATATGTGATTCACGTAGGGTAAAAGAGGATGGGCAAGGTTCAGAGGTTTCCTGTTGGTTTTCCACCCGTAATTCGTGATATTATTAAAGAGCAGGTTGGAGTATTGGGAAACTCTGAGGCCGAAGTCGTCAAAAACATGGTTCTTATCTATATGACTGAAAAGGGACTCCTGAAATCTGGTGGAAAGGATACGGAGAAGGGGGGTAGGCGATGAACAGGAGTTCCCGATTTAAAGTAATTTACCTCTTAACAATGCTGGTTTTGCTCCCTATTGCTATTTTGCCATCAATACAATCTATCCCACCGGTAATACAAGAAACAATAGTCGTTGATATCAGCGGAAACGGAGATTTCACCAGCATTCAGGACGCCATCAATAACTCAAAAAGTGGCGATACTATAATTTTACAAAAAGGAGAATACTTTGAAAATAATCTGAATGTAGATAAGATGGTGTCGATTGTAGGACAGGGCACAGATAATACAATAATTAATTGTGGTAACAACTCAGGTTTTATCTTAAATGCTCCTTCTATAGATTTAAGTAGTTTAAAAATAATAAATTCAAAAGACTATGCCATATATATTCCACCAAATAGTAAAAAATGTAATATATCTGATATCTTTATTGACAAACAAGAATACACTGGTATTTGGATCCGCGCATCTCATACAAAAGTCGTTAATTGTGACTTAAGAGGAGTAAGCAATATATATGGTAGTGCTATTAAATTACGAGAGTCTAATAGCGTTATAATAGATTGTAATATACAAGAATTTGGTATAGGCATATTAATAACGGTTGACTCTAATAATCACAAGATTTCAAATTGTAACCTGTTTAGCAATGGAGTTGCTGTAGACCTAAGGATTGATTCTAATAGTAATGAAGTAACTCAATGTAATATTTATGCAAACGATCTAGGTGTTCATATAGGGCAAAACTCCTTTAACAACAGTATTTACCTAAATAATTTCTGGAAAAATGAAGTAGATGCAAGTGTAGAAGGTAATAATACATGGGATAACGGAAATATAGGCAACTATTGGGATGATTTAACTACTGTAGACGCTGATGGAGATGGCATTGGCGATATACCATATGAAATATCTGGAGGGAACATAGACAGATTCCCACTGACCTTAATACTATTGCCTGATAAAATAACGATACCTGTGAGTGTGACGCATACTACTAGTATGTCAATTAGCGCCCCCTCATTTTCATGGACTTCTTCAGAGTATAGTAAAGGAATTAAAGGATATTATGTGAAGATAGACAATAGCCCGGAGACATTTATTGGTGATACGACAACTTGGACCTCACCTGATGATGTATCAGACGGTTTACATATTTTTTATATACGAACAGAAGGCGATGATGGTACGACAACAGACTACGTCACTTTAACATTCTCAATTGATACTACATTCATAGATGCAGATGGAGATGGATGGAGTGATGTGGAAGAAGAACAATATGGTACAGATCCAAACAACCCTGATAATTACCCATTAGACACAGACAGTGATCGAACACCCGACTCCTTTGATACCGATGATGACAACGATGGTTACAGTGACAACATGGAAATATCCTATGGAACTGATACAAAGAATCTGCATAGCTATCCAACTGATACTGATGGTGATTTTGTACCAGATGAAACCTCACCTGATGGAAAATACAAGGGAGATGTAGATGATGATGATGACGGCCTCATCGATACAATTGAAAATAATCTAGGATCCAACCCAAAGAATGGATTAGATGTGAAGAAAATATACATCACTGGAGAACCATACTATCTTGTTGATGTATCTCAAGACAATATATACGAATTATTGTACAACCCAATTACCTTATCTACAACAGCAGTAGAAAAACAAGATAATGTTTATCTCATAGACGAAAACGGAGATGGTTCATGGGATTATACTTATAATCCAACTGATGGAGCAATATCGTCATACGGAGAACAAATAACATCCCAATTAGTATGGTTATTTGTAATCCTGGGAGCTATAATATTCGCACTCTTCATTTTCTTCCATTATGTAAGAAATAAATCTATAAGAATCAAGATATTTAGAAGATCTAAGGAAACAATTACAAAGCCATCTGAACTATATATCAAAGACAGTGATACTGCTCAAATGATTGGGCAAACAAAGACTCTATTGCAAAGCATACAAAATGATGTAACAATATATATGGATAAGCTCGGCCAGATAGAGAAACAGATGGCTATGGCCCCAAAGAAGAAGGAAGAAGAAATTATACCACCACCTGGCGAAGTGATCATATCTTTGCCAGAAGAAATAGAAGAACCACCTGAAAAGAAAATAGAGACAAAAGAAGATAAACCCAGAGATTTAGAATCAAAGGTTGACGAACTACTAGCTCGCCTAAAGAATAAAGAAGATGCCGATTAATATTAAATAACTTAATAAAAGAGTTCGTCCAATAGTTTATTTATCTCTTCTTTAAACTCATCAATACTCCCTTCATTTTCAATTGTGATATCAGCATCATCTATTACTTTATTTAATCCCCATCCAATCTCTCGCTGATCCCGCTCTTTTATTTGCTGTTCGTCTTTACTATCGTCTTGTCTCCCTCGGTTCATCGCCCGTCGGTGTCGTGTTTTTGTAGACGCTTCAATAGCAACTACTATAAAATCCCCATTCAGTTCTTGTTTAAACGTTTCAATCTCTTCATTATTGCGTACACCATCTATTACGATAATTTCTTCCTTATCTAATAATCTCATATTTTCCAGTGTTCGCCTTGCCCAGATATCCATACCATGTTCTTTGCGCATTTGATTGGCAATTTTACCTACATTCTTGTCGCTCAACTCTAATCCTTGGTTTTTTGTTTCTTCCCAGATTGCATCTCCCATTCGTATTACTGGAATTTTCATTTCTTTTGCAATTTCAACAGCTTCACTTTTTCCTGAAAACGGCAGTCCTGCAAATGCGATTATTTTCACCTTAAACCTCTTAATATAGTGCAGGGGGAGCGATTTGAACGCTCGAAGACCTACGTCACAGGGTTTCTTAGTGTTAATACAGATAGACACATACACATCTGTTAACACACCTAAGCCCTGCCCCTTTGACCGCTCGGGTACCCCTGCAATATTGAGACCATTAATGGATGTATCACTCAAAAATGTTTTCGAAGAAGTTTGATCTTTGTTATGCTTCATTTATTTTTCTTAAGAAGACTATGTGCTCCGTATTTTGCATAGCAGTCAGAGCAAAATTCTCGTGCAAGAAGTGAATGTAAATGTTCTTTTACACCTTCTTCTCGATGATATGCTTGACCAATTGTAATTTCATTATTGCAGCTTGTACAAACTCTAGGAAATTTTGCAACTTTTTTTGTTAATTGAGTTTCAATTTCCTCCATTTATTTCCCCTTATCTTCATTTATCATGGTGTTTATAATAGTTTTCTTTGTTTTTATCGTTAATACGGCATTGTCTCAAAAGTTAAATAATGTTTTTGTATTTCATACTACATT
>CAZYFW010000096.1:0-5916 GCA_964646685.1 uncultured Thermoplasmatales archaeon | reverse complement strand
TTGTCATCCATGGCCAACTCAGCATAGTCTAAGAAATTGTCCATTGCAGCTGTCAGCTCATCTAATTGCTCTCCTGTTACTGTTACCTGCATTGTGAAATCGTCCTCAGTTATTCCTGGAAGCCATACGGTTAAAGTTTGTTCATCGCTCCTGCTTCCCGGATTAGCTGCACTTGCAGATGGTACAAAAGCTATGCAAACAAATAATAGTACCACTCCGATTGGAATGAGTTTCTTTCCTATCTTCATATCTCCTCTGTCACCTCCCTCGCCTGTTTTAACTCTTGTGATGATACCGACGACGTATCGCCATGTAGCATAATACGAAGCTAATTGAACAAATGATATTCATATTTAAATATTTTACCGGAAAATTTAAATTATAAGATGTTTTTTTACGCCAGGTCTACATCTATTCGGAACGTTGAATAGCCGTAAATCACAACGCGACCGAAAAATCTTGTTGAAAATCCAGCATATCCAACAAATCCTAATATTCTCGCTTTGTGGGGTCCTTGAGCTAAAGTATGATTGTCGGCTTTTGTATAATCTTCGTCATAAAAGTATCGATACATGAGAACTGAGCGAAATACAGGTTTTATTCGTATCATTGGTCGGAAGATGGCAAAATGCAAACCTTTTCCTTTTGATTCTACCTTTTTAATTATGTCGGGATCAAATCTGACAAAGTTCTGCAGATCATTGTCTTCATCTGATAAAGTTACAAATTCCTCATAAAGAGCATCAGAAAAATCTTGTTTATCTAATATTTCTACATTGGGATCAATCTGTTTTACACTACCGTCCGGACCAAAACGAAAAATCATCATATCTTCTTCAATTGGCTTTGTATCTTGTTGTGATATATTTCCACATGCAGGTGTCATTATTGTTAATGTTATGAATAGTAGAACAGCCCCAATAGCAATTAATTTACACCTACTCTTCATTTTCAACCCCCATAATCTATTTCTACAGAAATAATATATTTGACTATTTATAAATCCTCTGGAAAAGCTTTATTATTTAAATAAATTTTATAAGGATGGCATATTATGCTGCTTCATGTCTAATAAAAACAAAACAAAACCAAAAAAAGAGTCGACATCTTATACTGTTGAAGATGCAATGAAAATCACTGATGATATCTTTAAACTTTCTAAAGAAAAAAAGTATAACCTTGGTGCATTTGTTCATGGTTTGGTATTTGCCCTTGAGTATGCCCAATTTTCTTACAAAATTCCGCAACAACAAATTGCTGATATTAAACGAGATTGTCGACGATATTTTAGCGCGGTTTCAGAAACTAAAAAATAAAACTCATCATAATTTTAAAGATAACTGTGCAGGTATTAATGCATGCACAAATTATATAAAAGTTAAATACATTTTTGGTTTTTGAAAGCAGGAAAGAGTAGTTTCAATAAAAGAAGAAGGGATTGGTGGATATGATGGGATGTGAGATTAACACCAAAGTAAAGCTTGATTATATTCAAGATTTTGAAATGATGTTTGAGCGGATGAGGGTTGACCGACCGCGTGAAGCTGCAATATACTATATTACACTTGTTATGGATTGCCCAAAAGAATTTTCCGATTTTTTGAAAGTTGCTGAGGATTTGGCAAATATTACTAGAAGGCCTCTTGAAACTGGACGTAACTCATTGTTAAAAAATGGATTGGTTGCTAAGGTATTGTTTTCTCATGAGGCTGATGAAGATTTTGGCAGGGAGAGCTATCTTCCGGTGCATCCAAAAGCCATATGGGAAAGAATCAAAGATGATTTAAAAAAGATAATTGCTGAAGATTCTTACAAAGCAATCGAGCATCATTTACAGGAATATAGCGAGTGCTATAACACAAACTTTAGTAAGTATGGTATAAAATTAAAAAGAAATGGGAATGTTACGTTACAATATAGTGGCAAATGGATTCTATATAATCTGCTTAACAGTTGTTTAGATAAGAGCAATAACCTGAAAATGCAGGTGGGGGGAGAACGGTTTTTCCAGGAACCTTTTATTCAGTATTTCAAGAAATTTTTAGATTTAGATACAAAAGTTCAAATCATTGTTGATACAAAGATCAACATTGATGTGGCAAAAGCTCTTAAAAAAACATATGGTGATAAGCTAGAGATCAGATGTTTCTCTGAAGATGTATCAGGTACGATGCGTAACTTTGTGTTTGGCAAAGAGATTGCCGTCAATGGCATCAAGATTCTCCCAGATGCCAATGACGAGCCATCCTATATTGGTACGGCCTACGTGGATGTTAACGATATAGAAGTGTTGGATGAAAAATTCAAAAGCTTATGGGATCTAGCAAAACCGTTAAAGTAATATCAAACTAAAAATCATTTTTTTTATCTAAATCTAATTGTCTCTAGATTCATTGGAGCAGCAGTACTAATATTAAATCGCTTATGAACAGAAGAAGAAAGGTCAAGACACTTTGATTCTTCTCCATGACCAAAGATAATTCTTTCTGGATGTGGAGACATGTTGTTGATATAGTTAAATAGTTGCTTTCGGTCACTATGACCCGAGAATCCATCACAGGTTTCTACATTTATTTCCATCTTGATATTGACAACATTTCCACCAACATTGAGCGGAATTTCGCCCCACCCTTTCTGAATTCTTCGACCGATTGTACCTTCAGCCTGGTATCCAACAAACGTAATAGTGTTCTTTTTTGACTGTGCCCATTCTTTGAAATATTCCATGATGGGACCACCGTTCATCATACCGCTGGTTGCTAGAACAATACAAGGGTCAGGGTCACCGATTATTCTTTGCCTCATTTCGTGACTATCAACTCGTTCAAAGATCTCAGAGAGTAGCGGGTTTTCTCCTTGTTGAAAAATTTGTGCTCTTAATTTATTATTAAGATATTCAGGATAAGCAGTGTGTATGGCCGTTGCTTCCCAGATCATGCCGTCAAGGTAAACAGGAACCGTTGGGATTTGTTTTGTTTTCATCAAATCTTCAATGACAATCATCACTTCTTGACTTCGCCCTACTGCAAACACAGGTACCAGGATTTTTCCTTTTTTCTTGAGGCATCGTTGGATAATATCTTTGAGCCGATCTGTGGCCTCCCTCCTCGTGGGTTGAATATCTTCTCTAGCTCCATATGTTGATTCCATAATAATTGCTTCAAGACGGGGAAAACGGTTGATAGCTGGGTTAAAGAGCCATGTCCGTTCATACTTAATATCTCCGCTAAAAGCAATGTTGTACAATCCTTCTCCCACATGGAAATGTGCTAGTGCAGAACCTAAAATATGACCAGCATTATGTAGAGTAAGTCTCATATCTGGCGTTATGTCTGTTGTATCACCATAATCCATGGTAATACAATGCTTAATCACATCACGTATATTTTCTGCTGAATATGGTATTCTTTTTGCATCGGCAGCGGCAACTTTAAGATAGTCCATTTGCAGGAGTGTCATCATATCTCTTGTTGGAGGTGTACAGTAAACTGGACCATCAAATCCATATTTGTAAAGCAAGGGTACTAGCCCAGAATGATCAAGATGTGCATGGGTAATTACTACTGCATCAATGGTTTCTATCGGTAACACTTCAGGAAGATGGATATAAGGAGAGCCATTATCTGAAGAAACATCAACACCGCAGTCAATCAATACCTTGCTATCCTGAGTACTAAGCATACTGCAGGACCTGCCAACTTCCCTAAATCCGCCAAGTGTCGTCACTCTGACAAATCTTTCTCCATCAGATGTGCCTCGGTGTAGTCGTCTTCCAACCTTACGCAATATTTCTTTCCGTTCATCGCTCATTGATCGAAGGTATCCTCGAATTTCCTTAACGGTTTTCGATTGAATGGGTGGTGTCCGAACAATATGTGGAGACCAGTTGACAGTTTTCCGTATTTCATTTAACAAAATACCCTGTTTACCAATTGCAACACCCGGCTTCACAACCTCAATGGTGACTTCTCCAACCTCCGGTAAAAAATATATATTGGTTATTTCAGCATCTTTTGGAATAATATTTTTAATCTTCCTTTCTGCAGTATCGGTATCAGTAATGACAGAAGGATCTGGACGGATTGCAATACGTTTCTGTAGCATTTTTGCCAACTGTTTTACTAATTCTTCTTTCTTTGCAAACTTATCAGGATGTTTAGTATAGATGACAACTAATGCTCCTTCAAATTCTACATCTGAAACATCTATGCTGGGCGGAATAACGCCTCTTACTTTTCCTTTTATCTCACGTAAAACGTCGTCTACAGTCATATTTTACCTTTTACAACTCTTTAATAATTACACTTTTAGATTTAATTGATAAGAAGCAATGGTAGGTTAGTTATCTTACTTTTTAAGTTTCTCTATACGTTTCTTTATTTCCTCTTCAGGAATTGCTTTGAATCCATCTTTGGTGATTACGGCAACACTTATCATACCACCAGACGCAGAATCCCTATTCTTCGCTGCAGTAATTGCTCTAACAGCAATGTCTATCCCTTCGTCTGTTGATAACCCCTCTTTATAATTGTCTTCTAAGACACCAAAGACATATGGTGAACCAGATCCTGCTGCTGTATATTTATCAGGTATAGCCCCTCCAGCAGCATCGAGGGAATATACATGTCCACCAGAATCGTCGTATCCACCTAATATTAATTGGACATAGTAAGGGTAAAATTTTCGTTGATTCAAGATGTTTGACATAAGGGTTGCTGCACTTTGAACCGGTATTTGTATATCACGTTTTAACCGATATAGGTTTGCTTCTGCATTGAGATATCTAGCAAGCACCTGCAGATCACCAACTAAGCCTGCAGTTGCTAATCCCATATGCTGATCGATTTTATAGAGTTTTTTTGTAGTCTTATGGGCAATAAGGGTACCCATAGTAGCTCTTTGTTCGGTCGCAATTAGGACGCCATCTTTAATTATCATTCCTAGTGTAGTTGTACCTGTTTTTTTCATATCTTCTGTTGTCATGATAATCTCCTCAAAATTAGGAAAAACACGCACTAGAATTATATATCTTTTATATATAGTTTGCGCACGTGGTTCCCTATTTTACTCAGAGAACAATGCTGCTACTCTATCTACTTGGTCTTTATGAGATAAGACTGTTACCTTATCTCCAGAGAATAATTCGACATCTTCTGTTGGTATGATAAATTTGTGATCTCGTTCAATAGCCACGATCAAACTTTTTTTCGGTAACCCTATTTTTCTAATTGTCGTTCCAGAAAGTTTTGAGTTTGAGCCAATGGGAAGGCGGAAGATTTCAGCATGCCTTCCAACGTTCATGTATTCTTCTACATTTGGGTGTTTTATCGATTTATACAAGTTTTCTGCCATTACAACATTGGGGCTTTTGACCATCTTTACGCCTTTTTCCATATACATAGGTTTACTTTCTTCTTGATTGACTACAGAAACAAGGTGTTTTACTCCTTTATTTTTTGCAAGAGAAACAACCATCAGGTTTGTGGCGTCATCGTTAGTAGTCGTTACCAAGACGTCTGCCTTTTTTACCTCCGATTCATCAAGTGTTTCTTCCTGTGTTGCATCTGCATTTATAGCAACAGCATCATATTTTCTAGCGATTTCTTCACACCGTGCTTGGTCCTTATCTATGACAATTACATTGTGATTGCCATCTTTAAGAGCCATTTCGGTTAATTGTTTTCCAATACCACCTGCTCCAACAATAACGATGTACATACTGTGTGCCTCTCTTGTTAGTTAACTATTGGATGTGGTAAATTTCTGTTTGCTATTAAAACTTTTGTATGATTTTAGGTTTAATCATAACAAAATAAATATGATATATTTATAAGTTTAATTAATTAAGACTAATACTTTTTAAATGAAATAGGGGTTCCACCCCTATAACCCCGTTCCGCCTTCGCTTCCTCGGCA
>CAZYFW010000095.1:0-5943 GCA_964646685.1 uncultured Thermoplasmatales archaeon | reverse complement strand
ATCATTAAAAATTGTGATATATCTGGACAACGAAATGGTATTGGTTTATATTCAGGATTGTCGCTTGATTCTGTTAATATCCTTAAATCATCATAATCAATTTGGCATATTTCATCCCATTCTTTACGTTCATCTAAAGGATCTTCAATATGATGAAATGAATATAAAAACACCATAAAATCAGGTATGTATTTTTCGGAGTTAAAATAATCAGTCATATCCATGGCTTTTAATGTTATATTATCTAAATTTGTTTGTTCAAGTTTTGTTAATTCAATTGTTGCTCTTATCTCACAAGGCCGCATAACCGCAGCTATTTTCATGTTTCCTTTCCCAAGTCTACTTACACTAGAAATAGCCTTCGCTCCCTGAACTGACATGATTGGTGGAAAAGGATAAACATCTTTAAGCAGAGATTTATCCCTTATAAAGACATAGACAAAAGAATCGCCCGCTGGGACCCTCATTGGGACAATCACCGCATCGAAAACACCTTTTTCCATTGACTTAAGGAGGAGATCCTTAATTGAGTCTCTAACTGTAGTTTTAGCTGAGATGATCGCACCCTTATATTCAGGGACTACTGTAAGTTTGCTCATTATACTGCCTCAATAAGTTCTTGGTAAATCTGATCGAAGGTGAAATGTTTAAGAGTCACTGCACCAGAGGGACATGCTGCAACACAATTACCACATCCTCTGCATATTACCTCATTGACAACAGAAACCTTTTTTGCCTCATCAAAACTGATAGCACCATATGAACAAATGTTAAGACATGTTTTACAACCAATACAAAACGATTCAGATATTACGGAGACTTTAACCTCAGGCTCAATTTTTTTACCAGGGATAAGAGAGGATAATATTTTACCCGTTACCGCCCCGGCCTGTGTTATGCTATCTGAAATACTTTTTGGCCCCTGGGAACATCCCGCAATGTAAATGCCCTCTATTGATGTAGAAACTGGTTCTATCTTTTCATGTTCCTCATTAAAAAATCCTCCGGCTCCTTGGGAAACACGGGTGAATTCAGCAAGACGGGATGTACCAAATGCTGATTGTAACGCAGGTGAAAGAATAACCATATCAACTGAGAGCTTGTCCTTATCACCTTTTTCATCCTTAAAAATAATATCTAATTGATTTTCCCTTTTCGTAATTTCAATATTTTCAGCCCGTATAAAATTAATATTTTTTCCCTTTGTTTGTTCATAAAACAGCTGATTAGATTTACCAGGTATACACAAATCAGAATAAAAATTATAAACAGTGATATCAGGTATTTTCTCTTTAAGATATCTTATAAATTTAATAGAATACATGCAACATATCTCTGAGCAATACCCTTGTTTATCTCTACCAACACAATGAATAATTGCCGCTGATTTTGGTACTCCACCATTTTTAAGAGAAATTTTTCCCAATAAATTTATTTTTTCAAAATCCAAAGCAGTAATAACATTTTCGAATTTTTGGTATCCGTAATCAGAAAGTTCCTGTGGTTCTAAAAGAATAGAACCAGTAGCTAAAACCACGGCACCAACATCCAAATTAAATATGTTATTCTCTTCAGCCTTTTTTTTCACTTTAACTTCAAAATTTCCAAAGAAACCAAGTATCTCTTCAACCTCACTATCTGTCAAAACCTCGATATTATTATTTTTATTCACATCATTGATCTTTTCTTGAATAAATTTTGAACAAGGGCGCATATCTGGAAAAGTTGTTTCAAAATTTTTTATCAAACCACCAAGAGAAGAGGTTTTTTCAATCAAGTAGATTTTTCTATCAGGACTAGCAAGTTGTAAACTTGTTTCAATACCAGCGATACCACCACCTATTACCAATACATCCGGGTTACTCTCTATCTGTTTTTTTTCAAGAGGAGAATGATATCGGACTCTCCCAATAGCAGCTTTTATTAATCTAATTGCCTTTTTTGTAGCCTCATCTTTATCATCTGTAATCCATGCACATTGCTCACGAATATTAGCAAGTTGGAATAAATAAGGGTTTATACCCGAGTTTTCACAAACCTCCATAAATGTTTGTTGATGTTCTCTAGGTGAACATGCCGCAAGTACTAGATGTGTTAATCCATGTTTCTTAATCTGTTCCTCAAGAAATTTTTTACCATCTCCTGAACAAAGAAGTTTATATCGATCAACAATTGTAACATTATCAAGAGATGAAACTGCATCAATAATCCTATCGATATCCATTTTTTCAGCGATATTCGGACCACATTCACAGATATAAACTCCTATTTTCATATCCATTTACGCTTTCCCTCTTATGTTGATGATAGTATTTTTCCCACTGCAGCGTTTGCTTGTGAAACAGAATCTTGAATATTTTTTGGACCTTGTGAACATCCAACAATAAAAACACCGGGTTTTGATGAAATAACGGTAGAACCATTTTGATCTTCTTCTTTGAAAAAACCATAATTATCGACAGATATATCTAAAATTTTAGCTAACACTGAAGCATCATTTTTTGGTACTAGAGCTGGTGCAAGAATCACTAAATCTACTAGAGCACTGTTTTTTTTATTTCGCGCATCAGAGTATTCTATACCTATTTCTTGTCCTTGTTTAACAACCTCGATAGTATTAACACGAATCAGCTTTGTTCCCGTATCCCGCATTTTCTCATAGAATCTCTGATGGGATTTACCTGGGATACAAAGGTCTTTATAAAACTCAGAAATTTTAATCTCAGGTAGTTTAGATTTTAGATAATGACTAAATTTCAATGAATATAAACAGCAAACAGATGAACAATATCCTTTTTCCGCTCTACCAACGCAATGGATAATAGCTGCTGATTTTGGAATTTTACCATTTTTTAAAACTATTTTTCCTTCAGTTGGACCATTAGATGCATAAAGCCTCTCAAATTCAAGAGCAGAAAACACACCATCAATTTTTCCATATCCATATTGAGGATTTTTTTTCATGTCATATATACTGAAACCAGTGGCTACGATAATAGCTCCGACTTTAATTTCAATTTGTTCATCTTTCTGATTAAAATCTATGGCCTCAAACATACATGCTTCTTGACAAGCCTGACAGTCTTTGCCATTGAAATGATAACAATGTTCGGTATCAATCATGGGAACATTTGGAAGAGCACCAGCACATGGAACAAATATCGCTTTTCTTTCACTAAGGCTTTCTTCAAACTCATTATTTAATTTAACAGGACAGGGTTCAAAACATGCACTACATCCTATACAATTATTCATATCAACATATCTAGCTTTTTTATTGATTTTAACAGTAAAGTTTCCATATGATCCTTTAACATCTTTGACTTCTGCCAATGTTAATAATTTAATGTTTTTATCCTGCAGCAATTGTTGTTGTATAGGTGCTAACATGCAAGTCGAGCATTCCATATTGGAAAAAACTTCCTCAAACTTTATTGTTGTGCCGCCAGTATATGACGTTTTTTCAACGAGGTGCACCTTTCTATCGGATTTAGAAAGCATTAAACTAGCTTCAATTCCTGCTATCCCTGCTCCGAGGACTAAAACATCTGAACTTCGAGTATTATCATTCATAGTATTCATCATCATTTTATAGTGATGTCTTTTTCTTCATAGGGTTTGGACCCATTTTTTTTATTTTTTGATTGAATTCATTAACAACATCCGCAAATCTTTGTCCTTCTGATGCAGAAACCCATGAAAGACGGAGACGTTCTGACTCTAAACCCAGACCTTCAACAACTTTTTTTAAAACAGCGAAGCGTCTCCGAGCATAATAGTTGCCTTCGTCATAGTGACAATCTCCTGGATGACAACCAGCAATAAAAACGCCATCAGCTCCTTGAAGAAACGCTGTGAGAACTAGAACTGGATCGACTCTGCTAGAACACATAACACGAATTGGTGTAATAGATGAAGGGATCGAAAGTTTACTAGCACCTGCTAAATCTGCTCCTGCATATGAACACCAATTGCATAGGAAACCGACTATTCGTGGTTCAAATTTTTCTACCATTTAATCATATTTATAGAATATTTTTTGTTTTTCTTATAGACATTTAAAATTGTATCTGGGCTTTGAACTTCCCATTACCCTCATCCGCACAGACAAGAAGTGTTTTATTCATTCTTGTACACCAGGCTTTAATGTCACCTGGAAAAGAATGACAATCAGCTAATACCTCAAGCATGTCACCTGGTTGTAATTCTTTGGCTTTAATTGCTACTTTAAGTATTGGCTGTGGGCATTTCAGACCCAATGTATCGAGTGTATGTGTAGACATAGTATCTATCACCTCCTAATATTTTAAAATGAAAATGTTATCTGAGCATCGCTTATATCTGCCATAAAATTGGTTGCTCCAACAATTTCAATACCGTCTCTAAATTCTTCCTTTTTCATATCTTTTGCTTCTAAAGCAAGTTCACAGAGAAGGATTCTACCGCCTAGTGATTGTACTCCCTCTACTAGTTCTGCCATATCTGGCATACCTTTTGCTTTTATTTTCTCAAGTTCCCCTTTTCGTAGCGCTGGTGCAGCACCTGGAGTAAAGAACAAAACAACTTCATCACCGGAAGCTGCCGCACTTGAGGCCAACACAAAAGTTGGATAGAGATTCTTATTTTCTGCTCCATTACACACAATAGCTACTTTTTTGCTCATAATAAAACCTCCGGATGGAGCAATATTCATAGTGTATATAATTGTTATGGTTTTTTATTTATTTTGAATATAAATTATTAAAAGATTATTTCATTTTGAAACATTTAAGTATTCATATTGCATAAGGAATTCTATGAAGAGTCTTGACGAAATAGATAAAAAAATTATAACAATGATCAATGACAACTGGCAACAAGGAACCACAAAAATGGGGAAAACATTAGGGATATCCCATACCGCAGTACGGTCAAGAATAAAACGCCTTCAAAGAGACATGTTAAAAGTCAATTGCACTATAGATATCGAAAAACTGGGTCTAAAAATATTTTTCATCTGTTTAGAAGCAAGATTTAAAAACAAGGTTATAAACCATGTAAAAAACTGTCCTAAAATAATTTGTTACTTCAACACATATGGAGAATACAATTTTGTAATGCTTGCAGTTGCAGAAAATACAGATACGATGGAATCAATGATAGAACAATGTTTTTCATTTAATTTTACCAATATCACAAAATACAACGTCATGCCAATCGCTACTTCTTCATCTACATGCCATCACGTAAGATTTTTTACAGAAAACGAAAAAAATAATATGAAATGCGATTTTAAAACAAATTGCCCTAACTGCATATCTTACCAAGAAAATAGATGCGTTGGATGTCCGTTACATAAGGGATATAAAGGAATCCTATAAGAGTAACAGAAACATGATTTTACACTAAACAATACGGGAAAATATTTCGAAAAGTCACATATTCTTGACCTAAGAAATATCTAAATTAATACTCTTTCCAACTCCACACTTAGTAATCTTATCGGGAAATGTTTTCTTTAACTTTTCTTTGTAAGCAGTACAATGACAAGGACAAATAAAACCAAGGTTTTCTAATAATTGAAAATTATTAAAACCATGAAACCCACCAACAATACCTATGATGTTTCCAATGTGTTGTGCAGCTTGCAAAATCTTTTCAATACCGGGATGAGAACAACCAACAAGAACATACCACCCCTTCTTGCCTTTCAAAACCAACGATTGTTCATCTACCGAACCCGTAAGTCTCCCCGTTGTAAAAACCCCTTCAGCGATCTGGCGAGAATACTCAGAGGACATGTAATGCATTTTTTCACAAGGAATTTGTTCTATTAATCGATAAAGCTCACAATTATTAATAAAAACAGGTAGCGATTTTAATCCCCCATTATGATCACTATGCTCATGCGATATCACTATTTTGTCAATGTTCTTGATATCTATATCAAGTTTTTCCATATTA
>CAZYFW010000094.1:0-5958 GCA_964646685.1 uncultured Thermoplasmatales archaeon | reverse complement strand
AGAATCAAAGGGACAATTCTATAACTTTATCGTTATATCCCATATTTTCCACTTGTTATAATATTATCAACAATCGTACAACTGTTTGCATTGACATAGATACCAGCGTTTGTCGAGATGCTACCGCTATCGCGAATCGTAAATGAAGAAATGTCAACAGAGGTGTTAGAAATTGTTACTACGTTTCCTGAATCGCCACCATTGATAATTGAAATAGACTTGTCTTCTCCAAAGACATCGAGCGATGTCTTATTTATGACAATGCTTTCATTGTACGTCCCTGCATAGACGATAATTCTATCTCCTTCAGATGCTGCATTAATTGCATCTTGTATTGAATCAAAAGAATAATTCTGCCAACCTTCAGTTGAACTATCATAATCGTCATCTACATATAATTTAGGCAATGTATCATCTGCTCTGCCCCGGTCTATAAAAGAAAATGAACCAAAGCAATTGGTAAAGAGTAGAATTACCACTAATGCTGTTACAATTGTTTTAATTCTCATCCCATCTGCCTGCATATGTAGTTGAATATACAAATCCGCTCTTATATTAAAAATATTCCTATACAAGTTAATATTAAGAGAAATGGGCCCGCCCAGATTTGAACTGGAGTCTCTAGCTCCCAAAGCTAAAAGGATGAACCAAGCTACCCTACGGGCCCAAGTGTTTTGTTGGTAACATCATCCAATATTTAAAAACTTTTATGAAAGTGTAATTGTTATCCCTTATTATGGATCTCAATATAAGAAAGCCTTCACATATTTTTTCTTTACTTTTACTCTCTATCACCTTCATATTAATCATTATACAGCCTGTTCTTTCTTTTTTTGACGAATCAATTCCCAGCGAATTGAGTCAGATTGCTCAACTTCCAGAAACAATGAAATTGATTTTTGAAATATTTCTCTTAACACTTCAATTAACCCTAGTTATTGTATTGTTAATATTTTTCCCAATTATATGGTACGTACTAGTCAATAAACTCACATTAAAGGAGATTTTCGATCGTCTCAGGCTTAGACTCGAAGGTATAGATGTCGCTTTTTTATGGGGAATTGTATCAGCAGTGGTTATGTTTGGCATTGTTTTTTTGATTGGGGTAATTTTAGTAGTTATGGAATACAATGTCGAGGAACTTAGCAACATACCTAATTTGCAGCAGTATTTTTCCGTCCCGTCTTTATTTTTACTAATTGCAATTCAACCTATAGCTGAAGAAATATTTTTCAGAGGTTTTTTACTGGAGAAGATTGACTCACTGGCTGGTAAACCTATGGCTATTTTGACTACTGCAGTACTATTTGGCCTGGCACATATGTCGTATGGAAAAGTATACCCAGTCATAATGCCAATGGTAATGGGATTAATTTTGGGATTTGTGGTCATAAAAACCAAAAACCTGTATTCTGCAATAATTGCACATGTGATATTCAATCTAACAGCATTTATCTTGTCCATTCTGAGTCAATCTCTAGTTCCTTAATCGTTAATTCTTTAAAGCAGATAAACATCCAGCTATCAGATTAATAGGTGGCTATAATGGCTATAGAAAGAACATTTGTCATGATAAAACCCGATGGAGTTCAGAGGGGACTCGTAGGCGATATTATCAGTCGTTTCGAGAAAAAAGGTATCAAGCTTGTTGCTATGAAATTGGTATCAGTTAGCAGAGATCTTGCAGAAAAACATTATGGCATTCATAAAGGAAAATCATTTTTTGAACCTACTGTAAAATACATAATTTCTTCTCCTGTTGTTGCAATGGTTTTAGAGGGACATAATGCTATAAGCACCGTTAGAACCATGATGGGAAAAACAAATCCACAGGATGCTGCAATGGGCACGATTCGTGGCGATTATGGGCAATTTATTGGTAGAAATATTGTTCATGGATCTGATGGGCCAGATACAGCTGAATTTGAAATAAACCTCTGGTTTAAACCTGGAGAAATTGTTAAGTATAAACGAATTGATGAGGAATGGCTGTCAGAATAATCCCCAATTCTTTTTCCTTTTTATATTGGACTGAGCCGTTGATTTTATAACAGCTTATGCAATACGGCTCTATTAATGACTTTTGACAGAAAAACTCTTATCATTCCAGATGGAACAAAGTTTGACGAACGTACAATTATCACCAAAGGTGATGTCGTCATTGCAGATCGATGTTTGCTGCAGTTCGGTATCAAGACAGATGGGCGAATTTTTGTTGGAGAACATGTGGTCATTGATGGCGGATTAGAAGCAACCAAGGACATTCGAGCAGACATTTTCTCTAGTATCGGCGGTGACGTTGAAAGTGGAGGAAATGTATATCTTGGGGAGAAGGTAAATATCAAAGGGGCCCTTTCTCTAAAAGGAGATCTCGATGTTGGGGATAGCGTTGAGATAGAGAAAGGATTTGAGGCGAAAGGATGGATCAATATTCGAAGTCCCATTCCTATTGTCATATATATGTTCATATATCTTATGCAGTTGTTGAAGATGGGGCATAGTGAGGAGATCGATAGAATACTAGAGGAGATAGAAGAGAACGAAGGAGACATCATTCCTATCTCTGAGACATTTCTATTTATCCCAAACAATTCTATTATTGGCGTTCAGAAATCTAAAGTCGATTTTAATCTTCATGTTGGTAAAGCTTCTCGAGTTCTAGGAAATTATGACGTGAAGGGCAATGTAGTTATCGACAATAATTCGATTGTTCATGGTACTCTTAACTCAGGTGGAGATGTATTTTGCGGAAAAAAGGTTATCGTACAAGGAAACATCAATGCACATGGTGATGTCAGAGTTGAAGATAAAACAAAAGTTGAGGGCAATGTCTCTGCAGAAAAAATTTATCTTTCTAAAACTGCTTCTGTTAATGGTACTCTTGTTGGAAAGAATGGAGTATCTTTCATGACGCCGTCAAAAGGCAAGGCGGAGGAAAAGGTTAAGCGATTTGAAAGCAATGTAGACGTCGTTGACGAAGTAGATGATATGTTAGAGTAGGGTAACGATATGGGTATGCAAATTGGTATTGTTGGAAAGCCCAACGTCGGGAAATCCACTTTTTTTAATGCAGCAACTGATGCCCATGCTGAGATTGCAAACTATCCATTTACTACAATAGATGCCAACCGTGGCGTAATGTATGTTAGAAAGCCCTGTCCTTGCAAAGAATTCAATGTGACATGTACTCCACATAATTCCAAATGTATAAATGGAACAAGATTCGTTCCAATCGAAGCCATAGATGTAGCAGGATTAGTTCCTGATGCATGCAAAGGTCGAGGTTTGGGGAATAAGTTTCTTGACGATTTAAGGCAGGCTCATTCATTAATTCATATTGTAGATATTTCTGGAAGCACGGATGAAGAAGGCAATCCATGCGGTAAGGGAAGTAACGATCCTGTAAATGATGTAGAATTTTTAGAAAGAGAAATTACTCATTGGTTGAATGGCATCGTTAAGAAAAGTTGGGAAACTATTGCAAGAAAATGTGAGCTTGAAGACAAAAAAATCGACTTTATGCTTGCCGAAAAACTTACTGGCTTGGGAATTAGCGAAGAACATATTCATAGTGCCATAAGGGAACTTAATCTTGATTCTCATAAACCTTCTACTTGGACAGAAGATGAAATTCTAAAACTCTCAAATTATGTAAGAAAAATAAGTAAACCTATGTTGATTGCATTAAACAAATGCGATGTTGCATCTGATGAACTTATGGCAAAAGCAGACGAAATCAAGAAAAAAGATTACATCGCAGTTCCCACAAGTGCAGAATCTGAACTCGCACTGACCAACGCGTCAAAAAAAGGCCTTATTGAATATGAGCCAGGAAGAAATGATTTTAAAATTCTTAAAGAAGCCGATCTCAGTGATAAACAAAAGAAGGCATTGGAGTATATTAAATTGCATGTACTAAAGAAGTTTGGATCTACCGGCATACAGAAATGCATTGAGGAGTCAGTTCGTATGCTTGATTTAATCGTTGTATATCCTGTGGAAGATGATACACACCTCACAGATAAAGAAAATAGAGTTCTTCCAGATGCTTATTTGATGCCACGTGGCAGCACAGCAAAGGATCTGGCCTATAAAGTTCATACCGATTTAGGGGATCATTTTATTCGAGCCATTGATGCACGGACACATCGTGTTATAGGTTCAGATTATGAATTAAAAGATGGAGATGTTATCAGAATAATAGCAGATAGTTAAAAACTCTCAGTCAATCTTTCCTGTTTTACCACATCTAGGGCATTCAATATTTGTCGATTTTTCTCCTTTTTCTATCGTAAAAACAGTTTTACATTGTGGACATCGTACGCTCATCTTTCTCTTCTCAGGGGGATTTTCCTTTTTTGTTTCAACATGTTCTCTTTCTGCATCTGGTTGTCTTTTTTCTATGGCCAATTCTAACGCCTTTTCAAATAAAGGTGATTTTGGTAATTCTTTTGAGCCAGATCTTTTAGTTTGCTCTTTGTCAAATTCAAAATACTTTTTTTGAGGTGAATGTTCTTCGGGTTTTTCTACAGGTTCTGGCTCTTCAAATGTTTCTGACTCGCGGATGATTTCATCAATCGGTACTTTTTCAGCTTTTATCGACTCAGCAAAAGTTGTTTCTCGTTCAGATGGTTTCGGTTCTTTTTCTACGAATGGTTCATCTACTTCTATTTTTGTTTCCTTTTTTCCTGATTTTTTTTGTTCTGCCGAGCTAGTAACACGTTTTACCAAGGATAAAATAATAACTATGGTATAGAATGCAGAAAAAATTGCTGATATTATGCTTAACAGAAGAGGAAAATACACATACTTTATAGTTATAATGCTGTTTTGAAATGCAGCCGCGTCTAAAATATTGTCTGTAGAATTAATGTTACCAATTACTGCCGAAATTAAAAAAGTACCTAAAATGCTAAATATGGTAGTTATGCATCCGATTATCATCACTAATTGTGCTAGAGGTGCATGCTTTTCAGTTATGTAAATAATTGTACCTGCAAGTGAGATCATACCGAATAATACCGTGGTCCAGAAACAGATGATGATTAGCTCCAACTGTTTTTGTATGTTGCTAATCTCATCATCAGTGCTTTTTTCCATTTTTGCAATATTGTACGATACTAAAGTATCACCAGAAGACGTAGTTTCTATTACGGAAATCCAAGGTAAAATGGAAGTGAGTGTGAGAACTAAAATACTTGAAACAATAAGCAAAGTTGCTAATTTTTTTTCTCTTTTGACAAACTCCAGATTCATCGAGTTTTCCCCCTATATATGGTGGAAGAAAATGTCTCTTGAAAAGCCTCATCCTCTTTTCTCTCTTGTATTTTGTTAAAGTCGATTTTCATCATGGTAAATGCCAGTTTGATTATTATGAAGCCAAAGATAATGAGCATAAATGCTGCCGGGAACAATATTGTGATATTGGCATAGCTCTCTGGAAAAGTGTTGTGATATTGAATAAAGTGTGCACCTAAAAATTTTGTAACAGACAAAACAATTAACATTCCAGGAATGATTGTTGCTGTGCCGATGATAAAATGAGTTATGACAAATATTTCTCCTGAAAAGTTACGCACTTTGTCAATTATTCCAAATATTGTAATTAATATGCCTAATGCTATTAATGAAATAAACCCATAGAGCTCTAATGTGGCTGCCTCACTAAAATCATCCTTGGAGGAGAGCCCAAGATAATATGGTGATTGAAAAAGATCATCGATTTGGATATTTTCGCTATTATTTATTTTAAAATTTTTGTAGATTGTTACTGTTCTTAACTCAGTTTCTGGGCCATACTCTATGTATGCCCATGGAACATAGCTGACGATTATAAATCCAATAATTGCACAAATAATCAAAACAAAACCAAATTTTGGGAAGGTCTTTTTATAGGATTTCTTTTCAGAATTTTTATCTGACGAATGTAGGCTGCGTTTAATTTCTGCTGTTTTAAAA
>CAZYFW010000093.1:968-5979 GCA_964646685.1 uncultured Thermoplasmatales archaeon | reverse complement strand
GAACTCTTCTTTTACTTTATCTAGTGATTCGGCATATCCCATTTTTTCTGCATTAGGTAGGTGATCGGAATCCAAATCAAAGATGAGTTCTGCGCCCATCCAACTTTTATCTTGCATTTTTGCCGCGTCTGGTGTTTTATAATATGCTGAAGAATAGTACACATGCTGGGGGGCGCGTTCTTGTAAAAATGTTGTAAAGGTCCTTTTCTTGTCAAAAGCAACATGCCGGAACATCCCCTTGCCACCAAAGAAAACAAAGGCAAATTCTCTTCGGCCGAATCGATCCGGTAATTCAATCTTACTTGTCTCGTAGTATGATTTAAATTGATTTTTCAAGAAATCTAACGACTCATTTTGGGATGAGAAATTATACATTTAAACATATGATATGAAGTTTAGTTCTATAATATTTATTCTAAAATAATCGTTTATAAAGTATATTTTTCAGATAAAGTTTTATGAACGGCAAAACATTACTGGATGAAATGAGCAACATAATCGAAGACGAACTGCTATCATCGTCAGTTATAAAGGATCCGGGTGTGCTTGATTTTGATTATGTTCCCGAGGAGATTCTTCACAGAGATGAGCAGTTTAGTTTTTTATCTCAAATGTTTAAACCATTGTTGTCCGGTATTTCCCAAAACTTTGTTATTCGGGGACCCGTCGGTACCGGAAAAACACTAATTGCAAAGAAATTCTGCAATTCTCTTTCCAGTATCGCTCGAAAACAAGGAACACGCATAGAATATGTTCACATCAATTGTAGAAAACGATCGACTGATTCAATGGCATTACTTGGAATCTTAAATCATTTTGATTCCCGTTTCCCTGATCGTGGTTTTTCTTTTCAAGAAATGTTGCGAATTCTTCATAAACAACTCCAAAAAAGGGAGACACAACTGTTAGTAGTACTGGATGAAGCAGATGCACTTTTGAAAAAAAGCGATTCAAATCTTGTATACGCTCTAACAAGATTCTCAGATGAATTAAAAATAGAAAAAATTCCTGTTTCTCTTTTATTGATCTCTCAAAAAGACGTATTGTCTATGCTAGATGATTCTGCTCTCAGTACGTTCAAACGAAGCAATAAGATTTCTTTGGATAAATATACTCGTAAAGAACTGTTTGATATTGTGAAACAACGTATTGATTTGGCATTTCATACAAACACAGTGGATGGGGGATGCGTGGAACTCATAGCGGATATTGCCTCGGAATGGGGCGATGCACGGTTTGCGATAGAGCTGCTTTGGAAGGCTGGTATTGCTGCTGATCACCAACATGTCCAACTTGTTGTTCCCGAGCATGTTCGTGCTGCTAAAGCAGAGACCTATTCTGTAGTTACTGAATCAAAATTAAGGAACTTAGAACGTCATCAACTACTTTCATTATATGCTATTGCAAAGCGGTTGCAAAAAGATGGAACTGCCTATGTTTCCACTGGCGATGCTGAGAAAACCTACGCTGTTACATGCGAAGAACACAATGAAAAACCTCGGACACACACTATGTTTTGGAACTATTTGAAAAACATAGAAAGCGCAGGATTTGTAACAATTAAACTCTCAGGAAAAGGTCGTCTTGGCACTACACAGCTTATATCTCTTCCAGATATACCAGCAGAGGTTGTGGGCAATAAAGTAGAAGAATTACTGAGATAGATTGTTTTTGAATTTACAGTGGTTTTGTAGTGGACAGATATGGCACACAGGTTTCTTTTTACAATGGTTCTTTGCTAGTAAGACAATCAGGGCATGTAATTCATTATAAATTTGCATTAATTCTTTTTCTGGATAAGTTCTTTTGAGGTCTGTTTCAAGATAGTGTTGGATGTCATTGTATGAATTTGATGCGTCTAATGGCAGACGTTCACAGATGCGTTTTGTATATGCATCAACAACAAAAATAGGAAGATTTCCAGCATACAGTAAGATAGAATCTGCGGTCTCTGGGCCAATTCCTTTCAGAGACAATAGTTCTACTCTGAGTTCATGCAAATTATTATCAAAAAACTCATCAAGATCGTCGTGATAATTTTGATGTAGATGTTGCGCTAAGTTTTTTACTCGACTTGCTTTTTGATTGAAAAATCCTGATGGCCTCACTAAGTTTTGTAGAGTCTCAATATCACTTTCTGCAATCTTTTGTATTTCGAGCATGTTTTTTGATTTGAGATTTTCTAATGCCTTTTCCACATTTGACCATGCAGTGTTTTGGGTTAATATGGCTCCAATAATAACCTCAAAACGTGGATCGCTGTGATTTTTTTTATGATATGTTCGGTCTATGGGCCACCAGTTTTGGTTACCAAATTCTTTCATAAGTATCTCGTAAAGTGCGTGTGGTTTTAGTTTCATAAGCTCTTTTACTGTATTTTGTTATAAATTATGAATGTTTTTGTTTGATTATTTGAAATAGTATTTTAAAGTAAAATTATATTACTCATGGAGAGTGAAAATATGTATCCTGGTGAAAATCGTGAAATGACACTTTTAGAATATCGAGCCGCCGAGATTAAACTTCATAGCGAACTGATGAAGATTTGTCGTAACTATATCAATGAGCTTGGGATAGTTTCGATTATAGGAATTCTAGACATTGTTAAACAAGAAACAGTTGAGCTTGAGGGAGCAACACGAAGAAACATCAAGGACGAAGAACCAGAAGCAGAGACCAAACCAAGAGAAAATACAGAAAATCCTCTTAGACAATGCGATTAGTACAGACTGAAATCTGCTGGAAGATTTTTTCGTAATGATAATTAAATCCTTAAATCTCTATTAACGCTGATTCTTCATTTAATTCAATCTTGAAAGCATCTATTTTTTCAGTTACAATCATATCAGTTACTTTAACTGATGCCATTATCTCATCTGGTAAATATACAATATCTCATAAAACATCATCAGTAGGATTCCTTCTAGACCAGAATAGATGAAAGCATTAATTTTAGATATTATTCTAAAGGCGGCGGTGGAGCACCTTCGGGAAGTTGCGGTTGAATATTTGGTTCGTCCCGGTTATGAAGATTTTCGGCATTTGTAAGAAGATACATAAAAAATGGAAGGGAAGCTTTCATCCAATAAACAAGATCGTGATGTTCATGTGTATAATATTTGAAAATCTTCCCATGATATCTCACATATTCCATTGAATATAATTCAATAATAAATGAAGGCACGTGAAACTCTTTAAAACACCAGTCAATTGCAAGACCGCCTCTTTTTACGCTTCCGCCACGGTATGATTCATATTCCGTATTATTTTCTAACCAGTCTTTTGCATAATTGAATACGTTTTGTTCTTGTTTTGTAACTTTAAATGGTGCCTTATAACTAAGCCAAGGAGTTAACAAATTGTGGGTTGGGGTGTGAACATTGAGATAAAATGAAAAGTTCTTTTTATCAAGAGATATCATCAAATCTTTTAATGCTCTAGTTTCTGGTTCGGAAAAAGGATATTTTCCACAGTTATAAAACCATCCAGAATACATATTAACAAAAGGAATTTTCACTATTGGTATTTTGTTTCTTTCAAATATCCTTCCCAAAGGAATACAGTGGCCTCTCAATTTTCCAAAAATACATCAAAATTCCGATTGAGATCAACTCCATTTTCGTTCCAACGTTGGTCTTTTTGTCTGCCATCTGGATTTACTACTGGAACAATGTATAATTCTGTGGTATTCAAGATTTTTATTATTGATGCGTTTGTTTGAGAATTTATTAAAAGATATTCTATAAGATATAGTAGCCCTTCACAAGATTCCCATTCGTGACCATGTATGCAGGCATCCATAAGACCAGAAAACTTGTTTGAATTATTGTTCTCGTTTGTAATTCTTACACAAACAATCTCTTTTCCTTTAACGCTCTCACCAATTGGAAAAATGCTAATCAAATGTGGATATCTTTCATTGAATTCGTATAAGAGTTGTAATGTATCGTAATAATCATGATTGCTATTATGGATACTATTTTTTTCATAATATCTGTATCTCCATATTTATTTTTAAGAAGTATATTATAATTGCTATTAAAAATATATTGGAGTAATACCAAATAAACTATTTCTACATAGCAAACTACTAAAATAACGAATATATTCCTCTCCTGTTAAAAAGGGCCAGTGGTCTAGTGGTTATGACGTCGCGCTTACAACGCGGAGATCGCCTGTTCAATTCCGGCCTGGCCCATTTATTTTTTACAATGGATTGTGCTAACAAAGCAGAGATCAACCGACCAAGCGTCTCGTTGATCATGGTTCCAAACAAGCACTATCATATATCTATTTATTTTCTGCTTTTTATCACCTTTTTTCATATTGAAATCGATTAGAATTTTGAATTTTATATAAACATAGAAATTAATATAAATCCCTAAAACAATAAATGCAACAATCCGCAAATATTAAATACGGTCATAAAATAAACCCAAAATAAGATTGAACTAGTGAGAAAGACATGATATTAACAAATTCAAAAAAATCAGTAATCGCGATTATATTTATTATTTTATTATCATTAATTATAACAATCCCCATATCTGCTGATGCACCAGAAGTATATGTTGATGATGATTTTAATGAAACAACTCCGGGCTGGAATAGTACCCATTTTAATGATATTCAAGCCGCAATAGATAATCTTGCAGAAAATGGAACACTTTATATCTCAAATGGTAACTATTTCGGAGACATATTAGTTAACAAATCAATTACAATTATCGGAGAAAATGTAGAGAATGTAGTTGTTTCAGGACAATTTTTAGTTGAAAGCAATAACACCATTATTGAACAATTGACTATTGAAAATGTAAGTGGAGGATATTATCCGGCTGGAATTGCTGATTTTTCATCAGATTCTATCTATAGAAATTTACGATTGATTGACAACATCTATGGAATTCAGTTGACTGAGTATTCATACAATATCATCATTGAAAATAATGTCTTTGAAAGCAATACTGATGGAATCCATTCTTATTTTACCTCTCCGCATGCAATTATT
>CAZYFW010000093.1:0-958 GCA_964646685.1 uncultured Thermoplasmatales archaeon | reverse complement strand
TTGGCAGATGAATACAATTCAGCACCTGGTTTCTTTGATAATAATATAAACAACGGTATCTTTATTCAAAACTCTCAATATTTTACTATTGTGAATAATTATATTTTAGATACTGCTGAAATAGGATTGCATCTCATTTCCTCATCAGACATTCTTATTTACAATAACTATTTTGACAATACCAATAACGTCTTAGTCGATGGTGGAACCAATTATTTGTTTAATGTAAGCAAAACACTGGGTATGAATATCATTGGTGGGCCTTATTTAGGGGGAAACTACTGGAGTGATTATACAGGTTTTGATAATGACGGTGATTCATTAGGTGATACGTCTTACGTGATCGCTATTGAAGTGGCATATGATGCCCACCCGCTTGTTTTTACTCATTTGTATGTTGACGATGATGCCATTTCATCCTGGTATGATAAAAACCATGTTCGCACCATTGAGGAAGCAGTAGATAATACAAGCAGTATTGGAGCCATCATATCTGTCTTCAATGGGACTTATCTCGAAAATATTTATGTTGATAAAACAGTTGCCATCATTGGCGAAAGTATCGATGGGGTTTATGTTAGTTATTTAGATGGGAGTGATACCTTTTTTATTGATAGCCCTGGTGTGATACTTCAATCGATGACTATTGCAGATAACCCTGGAGGCGAAGGCTCAACTGCTGCAATTTATGATAACAATGCAAATGCAGTGTATACAAATTTACACATTCTGAACAATATCTATGGGATCTATTTTTATGGTTCTTCTGGTGCAATCATCCATGATTGTATTATAGAAAATAACTCTGTTGGCATTTATATGAGGTATTCAAATAACCATTTAATCTCTAACAATTTCATTATCAACAACTCAATTGGTATAAGACATTATGATACTGAGGACAACCTCATCTACAATAATTATTTTGATAATGTTCAAAATGTAAACATCACGATCG
>CAZYFW010000092.1:0-5997 GCA_964646685.1 uncultured Thermoplasmatales archaeon | reverse complement strand
ATATCCGTGAGGCAGGGTCTACTGCTATTCAGGAACTAGCGTTTACATTGGGAGATGGGTTAGAGTATGTAAGATGGGCAGTCAAGCGTGGCCTTAAGATTGATGATTTTTCACCACGTTTGAGTTTTTTCTTTAACGCGCATAATGATTTCTTTGAAGAAATTGCAAAGTACCGTGCTGCACGTAGAATTTGGGCTAAAGAAATGAAAAAGTTGGGTGCGAAGAAAGACCGCTCGTTATTGATGCGTTTTCATACGCAGACAGCTGGATGTTCTCTCACAGCCCAGCAACCTGAAATCAATATTGTCCGTGTCACAATGCAGGCTCTTGCAGCTGTTCTCGGTGGTACACAATCTTTGCATACAAATTCTATGGATGAAGCATTGGCTTTGCCCTCTGAAAAGGCAGTAAGAATTGCTCTAAGAACACAACAGATTATAGCCGAAGAGAGCGGAGTAGCTGATACTATAGATCCCTTGGGCGGTTCTTATTATATAGAGTGGCTTACTGATAAAATGGAAGAAGAGACCTATAGGTATTTTGATAAAGTTGAACGTTTGGGAGGCGTTATCCCTGCAATTGAAAAGGGTTTTTTCCAACGTGAGATAGCGGAAAGCGCGTATAAATATCAAAAGGAGATAGATGAAAACACGCGTACAATTGTTGGTGTTAACAAGTATAAGATGGATGAGGAGTTATCTATTCCTATTTTGAAAATGGATGAGAAAGGAGAACACCGTCAGATTAATAGATTAAAGAGACTCCGTAAAGATAGGAACCAATCAAAGTTTGATAGTAATCTTAGTCGCCTTAAGAAAGCAGCTAAGGGTAATGATAATCTTATGCCATATATCCTTGATTGTGTTCATTCTTATGCGACATTGGGTGAGACTTGTGATGTGTTGAGAGAGGTTTTTGGAGAGTATATTGAACCTGCGATTTATTAGGAGGATTTGTTATGGAGCGAAAAATTAGAGTGTTGGTGGCGAAACCTGGTCTCGACGGCCATGATCGGGGTGCAAAAATTGTTGCCCGTGCGCTAAGAGATGCTGGCATGGAAGTGATTTATACTGGTCTGCATCAAACTACAGAGATGATTGTAGAAACTGCCGTTCAAGAAGATGTCGACGTTATTGCCCTAAGCCTGTTGTCTGGTGCACACATGACCTTGTTTACAGATGTCACCAAGCTTCTGAAAGAGAAAAAGATGAAGGATGTCTTAGTTGTAGGTGGTGGTGTTATCCCCGAGAATGACATTCCTGAATTGAAGAAGGCGGGCGTTTCTGGTATTTTTGGACCGGGCACTCATACAGAAACGATTGTTGAATTTATTAGGAAGAATGTGAAAAGATGAATGATATTGCTTCCAAGGTTCTGAAAGGCGATGCCCGATCTATTGCTCGGTTGATTACGCTTGCTGAGAACAGTTCTCCTGAAGCAACTAGTGTGATGAAGGACATCCATCCCCATACAGGAAATGCTTATGTGATTGGCATAACTGGCGTGATGGGAAGCGGTAAAAGTACATTGATTTGCGAACTCACTCGCGAATACAGAAAGCAAGGCTTGGAAGTTGGTGTTATTGCGATTGATCCTACTAGCCCATTTAGCGGTGGAGCTCTGCTTGGAGACCGAGTCAGAATGATGGAGCTTGCTACTGATGATGGTGTTTTCATTCGTAGTATGGGAACACGTGGTATGCTTGGGGGTTTAACAAGTGCTGTTTATGATGTTGTAGAGATACTTGATGCAGCTGGAAAAGACATTGTGATGGTTGAAACGGTCGGTGTCGGTCAGGCTGAGGTGGACGTGATTAAGATTGCTGATACTACCCTTGTTGTTTTGGTTCCTGGACTTGGTGATGCTATTCAAACTATCAAGGCAGGAGTGATGGAGATTGCCGACATCTATGTGGTGAATAAGGCTGACCGATCTGGTGTTGAACAAACTCTGGCTGAGGTTGAGAGTCTAGTTGAGATTTCATGTACAAATAAGGATAGGAAGACCCCTGTCCTCACAACAATTTCCAAAGAAAACAAGGGCATTGTAGAACTCATTGATGAAATCAACAAACATAGAGAATATCTGAAAAAAACCAATACGTTTGAAACTCAGCGAAGAAAACGGTACGAGGCTGAACTTGTTGAAATCATTCGGAAACGGCTAATGAATTTCATCTTTGACGAATCAACGTTTAAAGGAAAAATTGAATTGCTCATTGATCAAATTGGTAAGAAAGAAGTTGATCCCTACACGGCTGCAGATGAAATCTTAGGTAAGATTCTGAAGTAAAAAAGAGAAAGTCAATCCAAACTATTTTATTTCCCTTTGAATGTCGGTTTTCTCTTTTCCAAAAAGGCAGTCATACCTTCCTTCTGATCTTCTGTAGAAAAACTAGATGCAAAGTGAGAGATTTCTAGGGCGCATGCAGAATGTAGATCGATATCGGCGCCTTTATTCACCAATGACTTTATGAAATCTGTTTGAACTGTTGATTTACTTGCTATTTTACCTGCCATTTTCTCGACTGTCTCCGTCAGTTTATCATCCTCAACAACCATGTTCACCAATCCAATGCGACATGCTTCCTCAGCATCAATGTTACGGCCTGTCAAGAGCAGTTCCTTTGCTTTCATACGACCAACAAGTCTCGGTAGTCTTTGTGTGCCACCAAAACCTGGATGAATGCCAAGATTAATCTCGGGCTGACCAATCTTTGCACTGCTGCCAGCAATGCAGATATCACAAGCCATCAAAACCTCACATCCGCCGCCAAGTGCAAAACCATTAATCGCTGCGATAAAGGGAAGTCGTGAGGATTCGATGTTTATCAACAGATTGTGCCCCATCTCAGCAAACTCTTTTGCTTCCAATGGGCTCATATCCTTCATTTGACTGATGTCTGCACCAGCAATGAATGCTTTATCTCCCTCACCAGTTAGTATTACTACTTTTATGTTTTTATCTTTATCAAGTTCTTCAACAGTCTCTGTCAACTCTAAAATGGTGTCCTTGTTTAAAGCGTTCAGTACCTTTGGTCTATTAATCTTTATGGTCCCAACAGCATCTTTCTTTTCAACAATGATATTCTTGTAAGCCATATCTTAATCACCCATTATAGTCATAAAATCCTTTTCCAGTTTTTCTACCAAGATATCCACCTTGTACCATTTTCTTAAGAAGTGGACAAGGCCTATACTTTGAATCGTTAAAACCCTCATAAAGAACAGTCATAATATTCAAAACAACATCCAATCCTATGAGATCAGCAAGAGCAAGTGGCCCCATGGGATGATTCATACCAAGCTTCATCACGTTATCAATATTTTCTGGTGTACCAATTCCTTCGTTATAGCAATAAATCGCCTCGTTTATCATAGGCATGAGAAGTCTGTTTGATACAAACCCTGGTCCATCGTTTACTTCAACCGGCGTCTTATCCATTTTTTCTGCAAGCTCTTTAATTAACTTGGTAGTTTCATCGTCAGTCTGTAGACCACGGATAACCTCAACGAGTTTCATCAAAGGAACCGGATTCATGAAATGCATGCCAATGAAACGTTCCGGTCTACTAGTTACTGATGCAAGATCCGTGATAGGAATGGTAGAAGTATTGGATGCAAAATATGTTTCTTTCTTGCAGATTTTGTCAAGATCTTGAAACAACTTCTTTTTTACATTTATATTTTCGAAAATAGCTTCAATAACAAGATCAGCATCTTTCAGATCTTCAAGCTTTGTTGTACCTTTCAAATGAGAAAGAATCTTTTTCTTCTCATCGGTTGTCATCTTCCCCTTTTCAATACTCTTATCAATAAAACGTTCGATTTTTCCCAGTCCTTTCTTGACATATTCATCTTTGATATCTCTTAATATCACGTCAAAACCAGCTTTTGCGGCCACCAATGCAATACCATGCCCCATTTGACCTGCACCAATCACACCTATTTTTTTTACTTTCATAAAAATCATCTCCATATTATCGTTCAACAATCATTTGAACGGCATTGCCTCCACCAAGACATATTGTTGCAAGACCACGGTGTTTTTTATATTTCTTCATAGCATGCATCAATGTAACAAGTATTCTAGATCCACTGTTGCCAATCGGGTGACCAAGTGCCACTGCACCACCATGCACATTAAAGATATCTTCAGAGATTCCTACCTCTTTGATTAATGCAACACTGGCAGATGAAAACGCCTCGTTATGTTCAACCAGATCAATGTCATCGATAGTAAGCTTCATCGTTTTCAAAAGATTTTTAACTCCTGGAATGGGCGCTCCCATTACATACGCTGGTTCAACACCACTAGTGTTATATCCTTTGATAGTTGCAAGTGATTCGGCTCCTATTTTTTTTGCTTTCTCCTCACTCATTACAACAACTGCAGAGGCACCATCAGTGATCTGCGAAGCATTACCTGCGGTAACTACGCCATCCTTTTTGAAAAACGGTGGAAGTTTCGCAAGTTTCTCAAGCGTTGTATCACCTCGAATACCTTCATCCTTGTTAAAAATAATCGGGTCACCTTTTTTCTGTTTAACTTCAACTGGCATGATCTCGGTCTTGAAACTACCATTCTCAGTTGCCTTCGCAGCTTTCTGATGACTTCCCAATGCAAATTTATCACAATCTTCTCTGGTTATATTGTGTTTTTCTGCTATAAATTCTCCAGTATTCCCCATATGAAAATCGTTATAGACGTCCCAAAGTCCATCTCTTACCATGCTGTCAACAAGTTTCCCATCAAAAAGTCGGTATCCAAATCGTGCCTTATCAAGTAAGTATGGGCAGTTGGTCATACTTTCCATGCCGCCAGCAACAATAACATCTGCATCTCCACATCTGATAGCCTGAGTAGCAAGAACTACTGCCTTTAAAGAAGAACCACAGACTTTATCAATATGAAATGCTCCAACCTCATAGGGTATGCCAGCAGCTATAGCAGCCTGTCGAGCAACATTCTGATAAAGACCTGCCGATACAACATTTCCCATAATTACTTCATCAACATCTGTTGGTTTTATACCTGCTCTTTTAACAGCTTCTTTGACAATCATGCCGCCAAGTTGCGGAGCTGAGAAACTTTTCAAACCGCCAGCAAATTTTCCTTGAGCTGTTCTTACACCTGAAACTATTACAACTTCTTTCATATATCGAGCCTCCTCCAAATAATGAATGTAGTTCTGGCAATATAATTTAGATTTAAAACATTTTCCAAATATTATTTTACATCAACTTTCAAAGAACAGATGTCTCCTAGCTTTGCTTCTAATATGTCTCCTGCAACTATCTCACCAACTCCTTCGGGAGTACCTGTCATTATCAAATCTCCGCGTTCCAGGGTCATTACTTCTGAAATAAATTCAATGATTCTCTCAATAGAGTAGATCATATAACTTGTATTGGATTTTTGTCTCATTTCTCCATTGACTTTTAATGATAGATTAAGATTGCTTGGATTTGGTACCTCCTCCTTTAAAACAACTTTGCTAATAGGCGCAAAAGTATCAAATCCTTTAGCTATGCTCCACGGCCAACCATTCTTTTTTGCAACTGATTGTATGTCTCTTGCAGTAATATCTAGAGCTAGACAATATCCTAGGACATGATCTAAAGCCTTTTCACGTGGAACATTTTTACTTTTTTTCCCGATGACAACACCTAGTTCGACCTCATGATGTAAACACTTCGAAATTTTTGGAATAACAATAGAATCACCATTAAATATGACAGCACTAGCAGGTTTTAGAAAAAGAACGGGCTCTTTTGGAATGTCACTTTTCATTTCTTCAGCGTGCTTTTTATAAGTTCTAGCAAGACAAACAAGTTTTCCTATTGATACATTTTCCACATTATCATCTTTGAAAATATAATCAGTCATGCGTTAAACAAATAAAATTTGGTAATTTAAAGTTTTTATAAAAAGTCTGTTTTACAATAAGTTTCTTTCTTGTGTCGTCCACAATAAGTTAAGGGAGTAATTGAAACT
>CAZYFW010000091.1:0-6020 GCA_964646685.1 uncultured Thermoplasmatales archaeon | reverse complement strand
AGTTCTTCAATTTCCTTTTCAAGCATTAAAAGTTTCTCATTTCTTGCTCCAAGAATCGAGATGACATAGTTGCCGGCATTTTTTAATTCTCTAACAATAGGATACAATGGTGCAATTCCAACGCCGCCTCCTATGCAAACAACTGTTCCAAATTTTTCAATTTCAGAAGGTCGCCCAAGAGGTCCTGCAAAGTTTAAGATGGGTTCTCCGACGTTGAGTGCTCCTAGTTTTTTTGTAGTTTTACCAACTTCCATAAAAATAACGGTAACTGTTCCCTTCTCTCGATCGTAGTCTGCTATAGTAAGTGGGATTCGTTCACCTTTTTCATCTATTCTGAGTATAATAAATTGGCCCGCTAGGGCTTTTTTTGCGACAAGTGGTGCTTTAATCTTCATCAATTTTACAGTTTCTGACATTACTCTTTTTTCAAGTATCTTGTACATTTGAACACATCTTTAGATTGTTTTACATTAACCTGTATTTAAGGTAGTTTTTAATAGTTTATGACCGGTGTTTCTGAAAAATACGTTAAATATTAAAGATAGGAAAGACATTTCCCATAATGCTTTGCTTTGTTAGTTTTTGGGGGAAAAAGTATGATTTTTGATGTAAAGACTAAGCATGATGTGTTAGATATTGTAAAAGAGAAAGATATTGTCTTTATTCGTCTGCAGTTTGTAGATATCTTGGGTACGCCAAAAAATATAGTTATCCCATCAAACAGGTTAGAAGACGCTTTGGATGAAGGCATACCATTTGATGCGTCCTCAATTGCAGGGTATGCAACTATTGAAGAATCAGATAAAATTGCAAAGCCAGAGCCTAAAAGCTTTGTAATCTTACCAGAGGATATTGAAAAAAGAAAAACAGCAAAGATTAATTGTAACATATATGAGCCGAATGGCAAGCGGTTTGAAGGTGATTGTAAATATATTCTTGAAAAAGTTGTAGACAAAGCCAAAAAAGTAGGGTACCTTTACAACACAGGCCCCGAATGTGAGTTTTTTTTGTTTAAAAAAGAGGGTAACGACTCCACTCTTATTCCAAATGATGCAGCTGGTTATTTCGATTTGTCTCATCGTGACCTAGCGGAAGGCGTTCGTGCAGATATTTCTATTGCTCTTGACGCTTTTGGGATTGATACATATACATCACATCATGAGGTTTCAGATGGCCAACATGAAATAAATTTCCGATACGCAGATGCCGTAACAACCGCTGATAGAGTTATTACTTTAAAATATGTCACAAAAGTAATTGCTAGAAAACATAATCTTCATGCCTCTTTTATGCCAAAGCCATTATTTGGTTCAAATGGTTCTGGTATGCATACACATCTTTCGCTTTTTGACTTAAAAGGAAAAAGTGCTTTTTATGAACCAAGTGACAAAAATCAACTTAGCAAAGTAGCTCATAATTTTATAGCTGGTTTGTTGAAATATGTAAAGGAAATGACTGCTGTTTTAAATCCTACTGTGAATTCCTATAAACGATTAGTTCCTGGTTATGAGGCCCCTACTTATATTTCATGGGCAAATCGTAATAGAAGCGCGCTTATACGAATACCAACAGGCAGAGGTAATAGTGCCCGTTGTGAGTTACGCAGCCCTGATTTGTCAGGCAATCCCTATTTGCAGTTTGCAGTAATGCTTACAGCAGGCCTTAAAGGCATAGAGGATAAAATGGTTCCTCCTGATTCTGTTGAGAAGAATATTTATGCCTTGTCTGAAAGTGAAATGAAAAAATACAATGTTCATCGTCTACCAGAAAGTCTTGGCCATGCCCTTTCGTTTTTAGAGGAAAGTGAGTTGATGAAAGAAACTCTTGGGGACCATATTTTTGATAACTTTTTGCATGTTAAACAAAAAGAGTGGAATAACTATCGTATGCAAGTAACGCCTTGGGAGATTGATAAGTATCTTCAAGTTTTGTAGATATTAAGGCATTTAGTATATTTTTTATTCTTTCTGCTTTTCTTTGTTAAATAAAGGTTATAAATTAGTTTTTGTATTATGGTTACGAGGTTGTGATTTTATGGCGTTCGAAATGCAGATTGTTAGTAATACTTCTTTAATCGGCGAAGAAAGTTTGGACGATGCAGCAAAAAAGTTCTTTGAACAAATTGGATATATCTCAAAAGGGACAGACCCCCATATTCCTTACAAAATATTTGCCGATTTTTTCTTGAAGCACCCTACGAAAGCATGGTTTGTTGATGAAATTGCAGCAGAATTAAAAACATCAAGACCAACCGTATATCGGCATTTAAATAAACTCAAGGGTTTTGATATTCTTGAAGAAATTCAAGTAACGGATGAAACAACACAACAAAATAAAAAAGCATATCGTATAAGATATGGGAATTTTCAAAAAGCATGGAATTTTGTTGAGGCACACCTTAAAGTAGCAATAGAGAATTACGGTAAAACTGTAGAACATCTGCAGAATCTTATTGAGAAACAGAGGACGGGTAAAGAATGAACGAAACACCAGAGATTGAATTAACAGAGGGATCACAGTACAAAATATTCTCCTTGGGCGGAAAAGAAAATATGCTCGAAACTGAGGGAACGTTCAAAGGATTTACTTCATTGGGTGTTGATGAGCCGGGCTTGCTAATGGAATTAAATGAAAATCATGGAAAAATGGTTGGAAAAATCAGAATCGTCCCTTTGCATGTTGTGCTTGCAATTGACATACTTGAAGCAGTACCAAACCAGAAAAAAGACGATGCAAAAGAAATGGATCATTACGTCGGATAATCGTTTCATCTTTCTTTAATATTTTATATAATATATTAGGCAGCAATTATTTATATTGGTTCTCTATATTTTAGTAAGTATTTGTATGCCGAAAGCAAAAAAGCCCATTATTCAACTTAAAAATGTTGTTAAAAGATATAACGAGTATGGCATTGCTGTCAAAGCACTAGATGCTGTTTCGTTAGAGATTTTTTCTGGAGAATTTGTTTCCATCATCGGCCCATCTGGGTGTGGTAAATCGACATTGCTTCATTGTATGGGCTTATTAGATCGCCCCTCATCTGGCGTAGTGTGCATTGGTGGCAAAGATACGTCAAAAATAAGTGGCAGGGAAATTGCACTGTTTCGGGGAGAAAAACTAGGATTTGTATTTCAAAATTATAACCTCATACCAAGGCTGACGGCGTTAGAAAATGTGATGTTGCCTGGGCAGATAATGGAAAAGGATGAGGAGCAATTACAAAAGAGAGCGTTTACTCTATTAAAAGAGGTAGGTCTCGGCCACCGTACAGACCACAAAGGCATCCATTTGTCCGGTGGCGAAAAACAAAAAGCAGCCATTGCACGTGCCCTCATCAACGACCCAGTTCTTGTGCTGGCAGACGAGCCGACTGGTGCACTAGATTCGGAAAACAGCACAGATATTATGAATCTGCTTGTAAAGATGAACAAAAAGAGGAATGCAACGTTTGTATTTGTCTCTCACGACATGGACATTGCAAGCTACGGAAAAAGAACGCTTGTTTTGAAAGATGGGAAAATTGTCGGCGATATAAAGGGGAACGATAGTCATTTTAAAAAGGTGCTACAATCATTGAATGAGAAAGAAGGGCGAAAAAAACAGAGGGGGGCAGTCACCTGAATATAAGTCGCCGCATGGCTATAGGAGAGCTAAAGGAACATAAGCGAATTTATGCAATTATTATTGTTGTTATCGCTTTAACAATGACATCATTCATGCTTGAAAATGCATATCTAAACTATATGATGCAAGTGGTAGACGACACGACTAAAATCATAACTTCTGACGCAATTATCATTGACGGAGAGTGTAATATTCGAGATTTGTATGGTACTGAAACGGAATTAAGAAATGCAGGGGAAATCTCCAGAAGGATAGAACAGGAGTTTCCTGGTTACCAAACAAGCATAAGAGTTACAGGGCAAGGAACGTATGGACTAGGAATAGAAGGCGAGGCGGTTGATGCTTGTACTATCCAAGGTATAGACCCCAATGATGATGTCTCAGGCGTTAAGGATAAAATCGTAGAAGGGCGGTTCTTTAATGAAAACGACCCGTTTTTGAGGGGGCACACTCCTCTTTTTATTAATGTGCAGGGACCAGGAGAGTTGCCTGATTTTACATATGGATCAGGGCAACGGTTATTGAAAGATGATGAGCCATATCCTATTATTGTTGGTTCAACGGCAGCAAAGATTCATCCTTCTGTGGCAGTAGGTAAAATTATTCATCTTACCTTAAGCGTCTCAGGCAAGGAAACTAGCTATGCTGGGGTAACTGTAAGGGTTGTTGGGCTTTATGAAAGCGGCACACCAACACTTGACGCATTAATGTGGTTCATGCATGCAGACTCTTTGAGAGAGATAAAAAGATATGGCGAGGTGGAGGGCCGGGATTGGTATGTCCCTGGCGTAGGCACATTTAGGGGATTTAGCCCAATAACCATCGATAAAGAGCGGGGTGATGCCATATTGGTTAAAACACCGGAACCGTTGCATCAACTAACTCCTGTAGGATATGCCGATGACGTAAAACAACAACTAAATGAATTTGTTCCTCATCTGCAAGTGTTTAGCTGGCATGACTTCTTGGTGTATATTGCTGGGTCAATGCAAGATGTGGTAACCATTATGCTATGGGGGAGCATTGCTGTTACTCTGTTTTTGTGCGGAGCGGCAATTAAATACGTTATGGATTCTATTGTTCTTAGAAAAACAAGAGAAATTGGTTCTTTGAAAGCATTTGGGGCAAGAGACAGGGTAATTTTTAAAATCTTTCTCTATCAGGGAATAATTATTGGTTTTGTTGCAGGTCTGTTAGGAATTTTGCTATCCATATTTGTTATGAATTTGGTGAATTGGTATGGATTCAGTGTGGAATTTATTGCTGGAACACAACTAAAAATTGGGTTTATCGCAAATTGGCTTACTATATTGGTGGCGTTGTTGTTGCCTGTTTCACTTTCAGTGTTGGCTGCAGCCATACCAGCGAAAAAAGCGTCTATGTTGTCTCCTGTTGAAGCATTGAGAAAAGGCGAGTTGTCATTATAATTTTATAGGATTTTTGTTACTTTTTCTATTTTGACATTTTAGCGCGTTATCTTTAAATAGTATTGGTACCAAAAATTGACAGGCTAATAAATATTTAACTAGGAAGATGCGAAAAAGGGAAAAAGTGATTAAATGGGTTTGTATTTCTTAGCTGGAATGGCGATGCGTAAGACCAATTCTAAAAGATTCATTGAACTCGATTTACTCAGGGGTTTTGCTATTGTTGGAATGATTTTTCTTCACATACTTTGGGACTTAGATTATTTTGGGCTTGTGCCGCTCAATATGAACATTTATCGATTTCAATGCATCATTCCTTTGCTGTTTTTCCTATTGACCGGAATATGTTTGGCGGTCGGTAGAACTAAGAGAGAGGGGGAAACCACAGATGAGCAGAAGGTTTATCACAGTCGTCTTGTTTTACGCGGGTTGAAAATTTTTAGTCTTGGGATGGTGTTTACGACTATCACCCTGCTGGCTATGCCTGGCAGGCCAATTATCTTTGGAGTGTTGCACTTTATTGGTCTATCAATTATATTGAGCATCCCTTTCCTAAAATTGAAGTCGTTTAACATTTTATTTGCCACCCTGTTCATTCTCGCTGGTTTTATTGCAGGTGGGATTGTTGTTGAAAACCCAACAGCATTACACCTGGCAATTGGGTTGCACCAAGCAAATGTTTGGGGGCACACCATCGATTATTTCCCATTGCTGCCTTGGTTCGGTGTAACTTTATTTGGAGTTGCTTTAGGGAATTTTCTTTATTGCGGCAACGAAAGGCGTTTTAAGATGCCTGACTTTTCTGATCGCAAGCCGGTTGCAGTATTCTCGTGGCTTGGGCGCCACTCTTTGGCGATCTATGTATTGCATCAACCAGTAATCGCTGGTGCATTGTTTGTATTTGTGCACTTATAATGAAAATTGTGGTTTTTCAGGAACGTTTTCCATAGGAGAAGAAGAAACAGG
>CAZYFW010000090.1:0-6026 GCA_964646685.1 uncultured Thermoplasmatales archaeon | reverse complement strand
CATAAAAATCCAGAAGAAACCAAAGTGGAAGATATCATGTCTAAAGATGTTAAAACAGTACATGCCCTGGATAAATTGGAAAAAGCCGTTGACATTATGATTAAGAATAATATCAAAAAATTGCCTGTGTTACAGAATGATGAAGTAGTTGGCATTATCACTGTAACAGATATTTCAAAAATAAAACCAGAGATGTCAAAACGGTTTAATGAATCTTTGGCAGAACTTTCTTGGGAAGATTAACAGCATCTTCTAGATATTTACCCATATTATAGGAATCTCTGCAGGTATCGTCTTTTTATGTTTAATTGATTCCCTTTCTTCGTCCTTTTTATTCATGGACTAGATCCCCTTTTTTAATTTGGCTGCCAATGCTCTTGCTCTGTTTCCAACAACAAAAACTTTTGCGGCTAGTTCCATTTCTTTTGCTTCTTCTGGTGTTGAGATTTGTCCAACGATCATCATAGTTTATCGCTCCTCACTCCTTATTCTCTAATTTTCCTTATTAAGGTCTTGTTGTACACCTGTCACCCACCATCTGTACAGTTCTTATCCAAACTAGTTATCTTCAGAAAATTACATAAAAATAGACCCTTTATTCTTTGCCAAAAATGTTGTCAATCATCCACTGAGGATCAAAAGGAACTTGGTCTTCATAACCTTGCCCTACACCAATAAATAACAAAGGTTTACCAATGGTATAAGCTACAGATAAGGCGCTCCCACCTTTGGCATCTGTATCCACTTTGGTCAAAATGACGCCATCGATTCCAACAATCTCATTGAACCGTTTTGCCTGCTCAACTGCATCATTACCGGCCAGTGCATCACCTACAAACAAGATCAAATCAGGTTTTGCCACTCGTTTAATCTTGGCCATCTCATCCATTAAGTTTACATTGGTTTGCATCCGACCTGCAGTATCTAACAATACAACATCCTTGTGTTTTGCCTTTGCATGTTCAATAGCATCATAAGCAATTGCAGCTGGATCAGCTCCTGGGCCGTGTTTAATGATTTTTACTCCAACATTATCTGCATGAATGCCCAACTGCTCAATGGCTCCTGCACGAAATGTATCGCCAGCGGCCATCACTGAGGATTTTCCCATTTTCTTCAGAAGAGTGGCAATCTTTGCAATAGATAGGGTCTTGCCACTCCCGTTAACCCCAACAAACATGATCACTATAGGCTTCTTATTATTGTTAATAAATGATTCAAAATCAAGCTCATTCGATCTCAATACGTGGGCAATAGCATTTTTAAGAACATTTTCAACTATTTCGCCGACTTTACCACGTTCAAATGAAACACTTCTAAGTTCTTCTTTGATGTCCCTTTTTATAGATTCAATTACTGTATATGCAACATCAGATTCAAGAAGTCCGACTTCAAGATCCCATAGTAATTCGTCAAGCTTCCCCTCACTAATTCCACGAACAGGTTTTTTTTCTACTTTTACAACTTCTTCTATACTTTTTTTAGCTCTAAGGGTGTGTTCTAACTCTGTTTCAATGCTTTTTTCTATCTGTTTATCTATTTCTTCTTCTCTTAGCTTCCTAGCTCTCTCCGATCGTTTTCTTCTTATCTCTCGTGTAGGTTTTTCAGGTGGTTCAACGATTTTTTCGACTTTTTTCTCTACTGGAACTTCAGGTTTTGTCTTAACAAGCTCCTTTTCGGGTTCTATAGGTTTTTCTTTAGTCTCTTCCTTTTTTGGCGGTTCTACAAACTTTGGAATGAATTTTTCCTTTACATCAAGCTTCTTTTCAGCCACAGGTGCGATTTCTTTTTTACTCTCTTCTTTTTCTAATTCTGCCTCTAGCTCAGCTTCAAGCTTATCCTCAAATTTTTTCAGTTTATTTTTAAGAAATTTAAACATTGTTTTTACCAGAACAGTTTATTCTTTTCCTTCTCCCATCAACTTTTGAGCTTTGACGGATGTTTCAGTTGCCTCATCTTGAATTTGCTGGGCCATGGACGATATCTTTTCCTGTGTTTTTTGTAGACTCTTCACCCTCTCGTCTATTTTTTTTATGACATCATCAGCTGGTTTTTCAAGAACAATGCCAGCACCAACATCAAAAAGAACGTTCGACGTCTTTTTTGCAGTGGCGTCGATGAACGTACTTCCACCAATTGGTAGTAAGATATCAGATCCATCCTCTATCTTACTTAATTGTTCTACGGTCATTTTAGCCCTTGCATACTCGTTAATTGCAGCCTGCACATACGAATATTGTGTCTCAAGTTGGCTAAGTTGCTCTTTATATTGCTCAATTAACGTCATATACTTCGCAAGCTCTTCATCTTTTGTCATGCTATTCCCCATATCAGATAATGTTATCCACTAATCAAAAGGTATTATTAATGTGTTTCTTTAAGATATTGTTTATTTGATTCAATAAGAAATAAAGTTTTAAAGACATATTGTATTTGGTGTTAAGAGGGTGAGGAGAACATATATGGAAAAACGACCCCGGTGTAAGAGTGGAATAGATCAACTGGACGCCGAAATTGGAGGAGGACTCCCTATTGGTAATACTATTCTTATTTCAGGGTCTAGCGGTGTCGGTAAAACTACGACTTGCATGCAATTCTTGGCTAATGGTGTTAAATTTGGCGATGGTGGTGTATTTTTTACTTCAGCAGAGAGTATATCTAAACTCAAGAGACATCTCAAAGGATATGATTTCTTCAACGAATCCTTGATGAAATCCGGTAAGCTCAGCATTATTGATTTATGGACAATTAGTGACCGTCTTGGCTTAGATCCTGATCAATACTCAGCCGAGGATGCCAATATCCTTTTCGAAGTTATTAGAGATATCACCAAGGAATTGAATGCAAAACGAGTGGTTATTGATTCCATCACATCACTATGTTACCGATTACAAACACCGGAAATGATCAGAGATTTTATTTTTAAGCTTGGATCATCTGTCGCTACTTTGGGTTGCACATCGATCATTACATCAGAAGTACCACCACATGTTTTCCGTTATTCTCAATATGATATTGCTGAGTTTATCGCCGATGGCATCATCTTTTTAAGTGATATTGACCGACAGGGGGATTTGATACGCACGCTTCAAATAATCAAGATGAGGGGAACAGCTCACAGCAGAACAAAATTTGCTATGTCTCTATCTTCAAAAAATGGGGTTAGTTTAGCTCCGTTGTTAAGATCAAGAGTGTAGACTATTATTTTTTAACTTTTTTTATAGCTTGGTATAAGCGCTTTTTGAATTGTGTTGCAAGTTGACTTAGATGCGCTTCATCATCCGCCTCAGCGGTTAATCGAATAATTGGACTGGTGTTTGAAGGGCGTATAAGTACCCATCCATCTTTAATATTAACACGAACGCCGTCTAAAGTATTGATGTCATCAAACTCAGTTGCAAGATCTTGTTTTAATATTTCCATTGCCTCAAATTTAATATCATCAGGGCACTCTATTTCTTCTCTTTTTAGTGGATATGTTGGAATTTGCTCAACAAGCTCTGCAAGATTTTTTTCTGCATTATCAAGTATCTCTGCAATTTTGAGAGGGATTACAAGCGCATCGTCGAACAAGAAATACTCCGGTAGTATCAAATGTCCAGAGGACTCTATACCTAGAGGGGAGTGCTCTTGTTTAGCTTCAAGAGTTAAAAATGTATGACCAACTCTTATCTGTTTAACGACGAATCCAAGTGGCTCAAGCTGCTCTTTTACCGCTTTGGAACATTCGACATTTGCTACTATTGTTCCTTTTTTTCTATCTATGCCATATTTTCCTAAAATGATGCCTGTTATATCTGCTAACAGTGGTCTTCCTTTGTTATCTATAATTACTGCTCTGTCGCCATCGCCATCAAATGCAACACCAAAATCACACTTATTTTTCTTTACAGTATCAATAAGGACAGTCAAGTTTTGCGGTTTTGGTTCCGATGGACGCTTAGAGAAAAGAGGATCTACTTCGCAAAAAACAGGGGAAGTATCTAATCCAACTGCATCAAAGACTTTTGGTGCTGAAAGCGCTGTGCTGGCTCCTCCGCAATCTAGAGCCACCTTAATTTTCTTTTTAAATTTGAATTGTGATCGGAAAAACTCTATGTAACTTTTTATCGCATCAACATTTTTTACGCTTCCAACTTTCTCCAAATCTAATTGATTAAAATCTTCATGAAGTGTTAAATCACGAATCTTATTCAAGTCCTGTTCTGTAAGGCCAACACCATCGCCATAGTAAAATTTGATGCCGTTCCATTCTGGCGGTAAGTGGCTTGCTGTAATAAATGCAATGAGATCTTGTTTTAATTCACAACCTTTGAACAAAGTTTGTCCAAATGAAGTTATTCCTGTAGAAGTAACATTTACACCAACTGCGGTAACACCTGAAATAAAAGAATCCATCAGTGTTGGACTTGATTTTCGGATATCTCCTCCAACCGCGGTTTTATTTCCACCTAAGCTTTTTTTTACAAAATTTCCAGAAGCCATTCCTATCTTATAAAAAAGCTCTGGTGTGATCTCTTTTTGGTATATACCTCTGATATCATAGGCTCTAAAGATATGTTTCGAGATATTGGAATTCATCATTTGGAGATTACAAACCCCTTATAAAAATCTGATTGATTTTGTTTTTACTTTTGTAGTACATTTCCAATCTGTTTGTTTGGATATCCATTTGGAATGGACTTTGTCCATATGAGCTGATCATTGTGAATGCTATCTTTGGGTAAATATTCATTATCGCCTAAAACTGAATGCTTTAGAGTTGAATTACTCCCGATTTTACACTTTTCACCAACCACACAGTTATCTAGAACAGCATTTTCCTCAATTCGTGCATCATCATATACAATGGTCGACTCCAATCTTGCATTCTTTCCAATGTATACATTGTCACCTATGCAAGAGTCCCTCAGTATTCCATTTATCTTACAATTTTTACCTTGAAAGTTTTTCATATTTTTCTTTTTCATAAGGAAACGATGAACTTCGATATAGCTACTAATGCGACCAATGTCCATCCAATATCCTTCAAATATAAAACCAAAAAATCGCCTGGTATCATTTATGATTTTGGGAAAGATTTCTTTCTCCATGGAGATTAATCGACCAGTCTCGATATAATCTAAGATTTTGGCCTCTAAGCAGTAGGCGCCTGCGTTAATGAATTTTGATGGAGCATCCTCTTGTTTAGGTTTTTCTACAAACCTGACAATATTGCCATTTTCTTTTACATCTGCTACGCCAAACTCTGAAACATTTTCAACTGGCCAAAGGGAAATCGTAGAAACGGCGCTGTTCTTTTGATGAAACTTAATCATATCGTTAATATTAAGTGAGCAAATTATGTCGCTATTCACCACTAGAAACCGCCCGGTAATGTGTTTTTCAGCAAATTTTACAGCCCCACCTGTACCAAGCGGCTCTGGCTCATTGTTGACGATTATTTCTTTACCAAAATCATTTTCGTTAAAATAATTTTCAATCTGATCTTTTCGATAGTTTACCGCAAGAATGACTTTATCTACTTCTTTAGGCAAGCTTTCGACCAAGTGGGCGATCATGGGTTTGTTAAGAATTGGAAGTAGTGATTTTGCCCTCGTATAGGTAAGTGGCTTAAGTCTAGTGCCAAACCCTCCGGCGAGAATAATTGCTTCCATTGTTTGCCTATCCTAATATGTGTTTCTGGTAGAGCTTAAGAGTGACTAATAAATTTTTCTAATTATACTGGGTGAAGCAGTATATGCATATGTGTCTGCATAATTACCTGCTAAAAAGGTACATAAATCCTGTTCTTATATCAAGATATGGAACGGGATGCGCAATTAGAAAAGCAAAGAAAGAAGACATATTTAGTGCAGCTTATGTTTCTCTGGTAATCATCCTTATGTTAGTTATACATATCACTGGGAGTCTATAATATCCTATTAACCACAAACATGATTTTAATGCAATTTTTTTAGTTTATTTATAAGTGTGATATCCCGAATTAAGTTTCTCCTGGTTTTTCAAATTCATAATTTCAACAC